>JABGWZ010000113.1 GCA_018675995.1 Opitutia bacterium
AAAAATATTTTTCAAGCCAATATCCAGCGTGCTGTGCAAAACGGTGCCAAGCAGGAAGATATGGAATCAAAAAGGGACGAACTTTGGAAGGAAGCTCAAACTCAAGCAAAGGCACGAGTTAAAATAACAATCACACTCAGTCGCATTGCCGAGTTGGAAAAGGTTGAAGTCTCCAATGAAGATTTAGCACAAGCTGCCACTCGGGAAGCTATGATGATGCGAACGGATCCTCAAGCCTATGTTAAAGAATTATCTCAGGATCAGGCTCGTATTAGCAGACTCAGACAGGATGTCCTGCATGACAAAACCCTCGAATTAGTCGCAAACAAAGCCAAAGAAAAAGTTTGTGACATCAATGAGGAACACTCACACTAATAATTTTTCATTTAACCAAAAAAAATAGAGACATGGGAGCATATTTACCATTACCATATGTTTATGAACGCGAGGGTCGTCAGGAACGAGCCTGGGATATTTACAGTCGTCTTCTTCGCGACAGAATAGTTTTTATTGGCACACCTATTGACGATTATGTTGCCAACTCAATCATTGCTCAGTTGCTTTTTCTGCAAATGGAAGATCCCAAAAAAGACATTCATGTTTATATCAATTCGCCCGGAGGAAGCGTTTCTGACGGGATGGCCATTTACGACACACTCAACTTCCTAGATTGCAATGTGGTTACATACTGCATCGGTATGGCGGCCAGTATGAGTACTGTTCTTCTTGCAGCAGGCACACCTGGGAAACGCTTCGCTCTCCCAAACAGTCGTGTCATGATACATCAACCAAGTGGTGGTGCGGGAGGTCAAACCTCAGACATCTCTATTGCCGCCAAAGAAATACTTCGTTGGAGACAAACAATTAACGAAATTCTTTCTGAACATAGTGGAAAATCAATCGAACAACTGGAAAAAGATTCCGACCGCGACTACTACATGTCAGCCGATGAAGCTAAAGAGTACGGATTAGTTGATGAAGTAATATCAAAAAAACCAAAAGAATAATCCCTTCTTAAAATGGCTAAACCTACCAAAATCAACTTTTGCTCTTTTTGTGGAAAACCACAAGGAGAAGTAAAAAAGATGATTGCAGGTCCTGCCAGCGTATACATTTGTGATTCCTGCGTACGTGTCTGTAAAACAATAATCGACCGCGAACTAGGTGAGAAAGTCTCACCTCCGAACGAAAGTTCGGGAGAAAAGCCGACCTTCAACCTCCAAAAACCAAGTGTAATCAAAGCTTTCCTTGACCAACATGTAATTGGTCAGGAACATGCCAAAAAAGTTCTCTCTGTTGCGGTTCATAATCACTACAAAAGATTGGCATCCGAACTCAACATCGGAGAAGATAAACTCGGTCAGTTTGCTAACGACGAATTAGATGATGTTGAAATTGAAAAAAGCAATGTTCTGCTCATCGGCCCAACTGGAAGCGGAAAAACTTATCTAGCTCGCACACTTGCCCGTATGCTCGATGTACCATTTGCCATCGCAGATGCCACCACCTTAACTGAAGCCGGATATGTCGGCGATGATGTGGAAAACATTGTTCTCAGGCTACTTCAATCCGCTGATCATAATGTAGAAAAAGCACAGTGTGGAATTATTTATGTCGATGAAATCGACAAAATTGGCCGAAAAACAGACAACGTATCTATCACACGGGATGTTTCAGGTGAAGGGGTTCAGCAGGCTTTGCTCAAAATTCTCGAAGGAACCATTTGCAATGTCCCCCCACAAGGCGGAAGGAAGCATCCTAACCAAGAATATATCCAGTTGGATACTGCTAATATACTTTTCATATGTGGTGGTGCATTTGTTGATATTGACCAGATTGTTGAACAACGCACGGGTAACCGAATGGTTGGCTACTCAGCAGAAACTCCTAAGGAAGCCCATGAACTGCTTGCGGAAGTTAAACCTGAGGATCTTGTAAAGTATGGTTTAATTCCGGAATTCATTGGTCGTTTGCCTGTGGTTTCCGTCCTTGAAGAACTGACCAGCCAAGAGCTTGTTCGTATTTTAAAGGAAACCAAGAATTCCCTTCTAAAACAATACCGTAAGCTATTTCTTATGGAAGGTGCCCACCTTCGATTCACCCGTGAGGCTATTTTATGCATTGCCCAGCAGGCTGTGGAAATGAAAACCGGAGCACGGGCACTTCGTTCGATTATGGAAACTATTATGCTTGATATCATGTATGACCTCCCAACCATTGAGGGAAGTGTCGAAGTGGTAATTAGTGCTGGAGTGGTAAAGGGAAAAGCAAAAGCAAAAATTAACCCGATCGAATCCGAAAAACTAGACGCTGCATAGATTCTGTAACTAACAGCTAAATTTTAGTATCTGGGAAGGTTTGTTGTTATCGACCTTACTCTGTTTTCTAAAAACTAAATTTTAAAAATGTAGAATTAGCTGTAAAATTATAGCTTTAGATTATTGTGCATTATTTAAATCCTTAACTTACTGACTGTTCTATTTAAATGTAAAATGTAGTAAAATAGATGCCGTAAATAAATATCTTACCAATCTATCCTTACCAGAATCCGTCCTTGGAATTATTCATCGAATAGGAAATAATTCGGGTGGGCCAAATCTAATTACAATGCTGCTTAGGAGTTCTTTAGGCGTGACTCTTCCTGAAAACCCAAGGTTGGTAAGTAAGTAAGCAAGTGCACCCCACTGCAGCTTTAAAAAAATTGGTGATTCCTTACAATTCCGCCAGCACATGGACAACCAACCAAGACGGAAAATATCGCCATCAGGTCTGCATGTAAACGAACCAATATTCTGAACCTGATTAATCAATGATCCAACACCTGTCCTTCGAGCAAAAGATTGAAGGGAGGAAAAAGAAAGAAGCTCAACTCCGTCTTTTAATGGCTTCATGGAAAGTCCAAGTTGATCATTGGCAACAGATAAAAAACCAAGTTTATTTTCCAGTTTTTCACTTAATACACTAAGTAAAGTATTTCGGAAGAGACTAGGTTTTTTAATCGCAAATTGTTCAAGTCTGCATGGGTTCAAAAATTTGTCCCAAGTTGAGTACCGAGTGAACAAAGATTCAGATAAAACCCTGACCATTGGGTTCTGCAATAAAAGACAAACTTCATCAGAATTTACAGAATCAACAGCTTGGTGAATCGATCCTAATTCACCGTCTCGGTATGAACACCAAGCAAGACTTCTCCAGCGTTTTCCATCATCCAAATGAATCGGTTGCTGAAAAGCCAACCACTGCCCTTCTACCTTTCCTGTTTCCCCGACTGCCGCTAATGCCTGCTCCGGACATTCTGATCTTCCAAAATGTTTCCATCTACGATCACTTCTTGTCTTCTGAATGGATATCTTTGTCTCTCCAATCGGATCAAAAATAAATTGTGGTTTTTCAGACAGAACACGAATACATGACTGTTCTGAAAGATCTGAAAATTGAAAATTATTTTGAGGAAGATATCCTCCACCCATAAATCCCTTTACGAAATCTTTTTTTAGCAGAGCTTCAATATACTTTTCAAATCCCCCCCCTGGTTTTTGATTTGCAAAACCTTTGGCTTCACCTATCAAACCATTATTTATAACAAAAGTTAAATGTGGTTTGTAAAGGGTACCCTGCTTACCCACAACCGGTTCTCGAAGAGAAAGCAAAATATCACCCGACTTACCTGAACCATTCCCACAATGGTTCATTGCCATCGCTTCCTGCCTTGAAAACCCTTCTTTCACAGCGAACCATGCCCAGTCATTAGAAAACTGAAATAAAATTTCACCGTCTGAACAATAACATCCGTTTTGATTTTGATTCTGAATTTTCATTTCAAGCGATTTAAAATCATCCAAGATTGTCTCAGCAGTCCGGGGCACAGATTTTCGCTCAACCAAATCGTAAAATGGATAATCCAACATGGAAGGATGAGAATAAACTTCCTGAACACTAAATAAGTGCTCCCATACATCATGTGAAAAATTCCTAAAATCAGCTAATATACGATCTTCATTTAAACCCCGTAAGTTGCGCAATAATTTATCTTTTATTTTTTTGGATTTAGGAACCGAATTGGAAGTTAAAAAGAGATAAACAAATTTTTGGATAACTGAAAGATACCATACTATCCTGTCATCTTTTCGAAGAAATTTAATCGCCCAATCAATTTCATCTTCAAATACAATTTTCCCCTGCCCAATCCGTACAAATGAATTTAGGTCATGAAACATTTTAAAATATCTATCTTTTCTTTTCAGTTATAGAATATACCATTAAAAAAAAGATTTTTCATCTGAAAAATATATTCAGAACCATTTATTTACTAAAAAAAACCAATAGAGTAATTATAAACTAGGTAAGGAAATTGTGCTTACCCGATTGTTATTTTCAGGCTTTATATCCCTTACTCCGTTAAGAAATATTTTCGATGAAATTCTAACACCGTCGCCTCCCCTCACACTACCATCCAAAAAAAGTTTCTCACTCCTTGTATCTCCTGGGGTAAGGTTATTTAAAAAAAAGTGTCTCACAACACCTCGGTACTCAACTTGAAGGCTAAGATTGTCCAACCTAGAAGTTCCTTGGTTTTGAACCAAAACTTCAAAAGGGGTGGTTCCACCTTTCAGATGCTCGGGGTCAAAATAATACCCGACAATGGCAGCGTCATGAAGATTTGGTACATTTCGATTATCAATACGACCGACATTAAGGATTCCGTTACCGGTAAATTTATCGATTCCAGGTTTTTCAGACTCATTTGCAAAATTGTAAAGCAAATCGACAACCTCAGCATTGGAAAGTCCGGGGTTCTTGGAAATTTCCGCAGCGAGTGCACCACTTATAAATGCCGTCGCAGTAGAAGTACCACTAAATGCAACCAATCCCTCATCTTCCCATGCTGCAAATACTCCAACCCCTGGGGCAGCAATATCTACACCTTCACCATAATTGGCAAATGAAGACTGTCTTCCGTTGGCATCGACAGAGGTGACACCGATTACATGATCGAATTTTGCAGGGTAAGAAACTTCCCCCACTCCCTCATTTCCAACTGCCGCGACCACAAGGGCACCGTTGCGGTGTGCATAATCAACCGCATTTTTAAGTACCTTGCTTTCCCCTGTACCACCAAGGCTAAGATTGATTACTTTTGCCCCACGGTCTACCGCCTGAACAATTCCCTCTGCGACAGTAAAGGAATCGCCTTCTCCCGCACTGTTAAGAACACGAATCGATAGTAATGAAACTGCTGGGGCTAAACCCAGTTGGCCACTTTCATTTCCGGCAATAATAGAAGCAACAGCGGTACCATGGCCCTTCGAGGAATCTCCTGATCGCACAAGATCAATTTCCTCCATGGCGATACCGGCCAAATTCGAATGAGTACGATCCACCCCCGAATCAAGTACTGCCACCTTTACACCCCTACCCCAGTCTTGTCTTTCATCTGATATACCTAACCACACATTTGCTCCTGCACCGAAACTCTTCTCCCCTTCCAGGAATTCTGCTCGAGGCAAGGCAGGGGTTAGAAGTCGATAATTGAACTGTGGCTCAACTCGGTCCTCAGCATTGTCAAAAAAACGGGATGCCGTTGGCAGATCCTTAACGGCAAATCTAACGGTGAGCAGTGCATCGGACCTTCCCTTTATCTTAATTCCATTCATAGGAGCATTATCCAGAAAGGATTGCATTTTCTGAAACGAGCTAAAGCCAAGTGTGAGATCTTTCAAGATAGGCGAGTGAGCGTAGTCCCATAAATGCGAACGATCTTCTGAGACAGAAATTTCATCCATGCTTTGGCTTGGCGATTGAGATAAGAATTTAGAATTTATTGGCGACTCGGGACCATTTGGGGTTGAAGGAGTGAGCTTATCTCCCACAATCGAACTCGACTCAACGCCTGAATAATCCCAAAACTTAACTCCAATCATAACAAGAAGTAAAAGGATCAACCAAATCAATGTCCGATTCATCATACTATCCATATTCTGGCATTCTTGGAGTTGGTCGCAAGTAGATTAAGGTATATTTTATTTTAAATGAATGAATTTTTGATAGTAGGTCATGGATTAGCAGGTGCAGTTCTTGCCCATCAATTGTTGAACCGAGACCAAAAAGTCACAGTCATGGACGGTAATTTAGCACATTCGGCAAGTGGGGTTTCCGTCGGATTGGTAAACCCTTTAATTGGACCAAAACTTAACCCTCCAGAAAAGATCCAGGAATGCCTAGATGTAAATGAATCATTTTACCATAATTGTGAACAGTCATGGGGTAAATTATTTTATAAACCCATTTCCCTTCATCGTATTTTTAAAACCAAAAAACAACAGTCCTTTTGGAGTGTAAAAAGGAGGGATTCCATTGCCGGATTGTACACCGGTAAATTTATAAGTTCAGTGGATTGGAAGACAAAGGGATTACACGCACCCCATGGATCTGGATTAACTAAGAATGCTTATCAACTCGATGTTACAACATTCCTTGAGAAAAGCAGAGAAAAACTTCAGTCGATTGACGCTTGGGAATCAGGTTCTTTTTCCGGCGGGGAAGGAATTAAAAAAATGGGGGTTATTTTCTGCGAAGGTTTCCGAGTTATTGAAAATCCATTATTTAATCACCTTCCTTTCGCCCCCGCCAGGGGAGAGGTATTAAGGATTGAATCTAAGCTTGAAGATTCAGTAAGCAATGGAGCGTGGCATCTGCCCTGTAATGAAGAGGAAGCATTTATTGGGTCCACATGGGATCATCAGGAATTAATGTGCGGTCCCACAGAAATTGGAAAATCTGAAATATTCAAAAGCTGCAATTATTACGACTTAAGCAGACAACCTCTTCTTGATCACCTAAGCGGTGTTCGATCAGGAACCAAAGACAGAAACCCAATCATCGGAGAACACCCCAAAATAGCAAACCGTTACCTTTTTAACGGCTTTGGATCAAGGGGTACATCAACAATTCCTTACCACTCTTGTAAAATGGTTGACTTCCTGATCAATCAAAAAACAATCCCAAAGGCAGTTAATTTGGCCCGTTTCGACTAGCCTGCTCAACCGATGCGACAAACAGAAAAAGCTCACATTTTTTTAAAAGAAATTCTTCGTTATGGTGATCATGCGATAGATGCGACTGCAGGAAATGGACATGATACAAAATTTCTCGCTGAGCAGGTTGGCTCATTAGGACATGTCTATGCATTTGACCTACAAAAAGAATCTATTAACGAATGCACTCGAATAATCAAGGATGTTGGTTTTCTTGAACGAGTAACTTTTTTCCAGAATTGCCATAGCGAACTCGCAAAAAAATTAAGCGGTAAAATCGATCTAAAAATAAAAGCTGTGACTTTTAATTTAGGGTATCTACCGGGAGGAGACAAAAATCTGACTACCCAACCACACACAACTCTTCTTGCATTGAAACAAGCATACGAAATTGTAGACCCTGACGGAAAGATCTCTGTCATTGCTTACCGGGGGCATCCAGGAGGAAGAAAGGAATTCGAAAATGTGGAAAATCACATCAATAAAATGAACTGGAAATTTAAAAAAAGTTCGAATCGCAATGACTGCGATTCACCAGTCCTCTTCTTAATATCCAAAAATTAAACCGTGGCTGCAGGATCTACCTCGATGTCGTAGTCAACATCTTTTCGTCCAAATCCAAATAACTTAAGGAATTCCTCTTGGTAAATATCAAAGTCCGTTAATTCACTTAAGTTTCCAGTGTTTACATAAGGCCAAATTTCAATAATTTTCTGCTGCACATCTGGGTCCATCTCCCAATCGTCCAAACGAATCCTTTGTTCTTCATCGACAGAAATTTCACTTTCTCCGAAAAGGTGATCTTTAAACAATCTGCAGGTTTGCTCAATACATCCCTCGTGAGTACCTTTTTCAGCCATAATCTTATATAGGATAGAAACATAAAGCGGAACCACAGGAATGGCTGAACTAGCCTGTGTGACCAGTGCTTTATTGACTGATACATAAGCTTTCCCCGAACCAGCTTGTGCCATTTTTTCTGTGATTCGGGCAGCAGTGTTTTCGAGGTGAAGCTTTGCCCTGCCAATTGTACCATTACGATAAATAGGCTGAGTGACCTGTGGTCCGATATAAGAATATGCTATATTCAGACAGTCGGGAGAGAGAAGGTTCGCACCAAGAAGGGCATCTGTCCATAACTCCCAATCTTCACCGCCCATTACTTTTTCCGTTTGAGAAATTTCATCATCCGATGCCGGTTCGATGGTAATATCCTTAACTTCTTTTTTATCGGTATCCAAAGTCTTGTTTTTATAAACTGCCCCAATCGGCTTTAAGCAGGCACGGTATGTGGAACCATCTTCAGGGTCAGTTCTTCGCGGAGATGCTAGGCTGTAAATTACCAAATCAAATTGACCACCAAATTCTTTGGCCTTGGCAATAACCTCATCTTTTATTTCATTTGAAAAAGCATCTCCATTAATATCCTCAGCTTTATATCCTTCTTTACGGACTAATTTACAAAAGGCCTGTGAATTGTAAAAGCCAGCACTAGCTGGACGCTCATCAGTGGGCGGTCTTTCAAAGTATACGCCTAGAGTATCAGCACCGCAGGAAAAAGCGGCCGTAATTCGAGAAGCTAATCCGTACCCTGTTGAAGAACCAATAACAAGTACACGCTTTGGCTTTTGCCCCCCTGAGATTTTTTGACTAGCAGCGTAGTTTGCCTGCTCTCTAATGTTTTCGAGGCAACCAGTGGGATGAGAGGTAATACAGACAAAACCCTTTATTCTTGGTTTAATAATCATCGTTGTAATGGTAAAATTTAAATCTTAGAAGAGTACACACTTATCACTGATTATAGATTATTAGAAGATCAATATTTCCTCATTTATGAAACCTAGTCACTCTAATTTCAAAAAATTAACATCCTTCAATGAAAGGAGGTTATTGGCAAACTTCATGCAATTACCTATGGGAGAAGACCTGTCAAAAAGACGTGAACCAATGAGCATGAAGGATGTGATTGAAAAAACATGGGCCAATTGGGGCATGGGGGAAGAAAAAACACCCGAACAAGCAATATCTGAAAATTGGCACAAAATAGTTGGTAAACAAATGTCATTAAAGTGTGCCCCAGAAAGATTACACCCATCGAATGGTATTCTTTACATCAGAACCTCAGGGGGTCCACTTAAACAGGAACTTTCATTTCAAAAAAAGAAAATTCTCTCTAAAATTAATAAATTAGATGGATGCACTGAAATCAGGGACTTGAAGTTCAATTCATAGAAAAACTAGTCATGAAGATAACTTTTAACTGGGTATAATTTGGCAATGGGAATAAAAATAATTGCGGTGACCAGCATTGCTCCAGCAAAAAACAAGTAATACTCAGGTCCATCAAGTTTACTGGAACCGTCTTCATTAAGAATAAACAGGTTAACCAGGCCGGTAAAAAGATTGCCAACTGCTACTGAGGCCATGAAGAGACCGAAGATAAGGGACTTCATCACTCGGGGTGCCTGAGTATACGAAAACTCTAGGCAGGTAACAGAAATCATTACTTCCGCAGTAGTAAGAATTAAATACGAAAGTAATTGCCAGCCAATACCAGGAGTTTCTCCCAATCCTATCCTATACTCGAGCCAGGCGGGAATTAGAAATGATGGAACAACCAGAAAAAAACCAATCCCTATCTTACGAAGAGGTGTGAGGAAAAAAAAGCGATTGATTAGTGGATAAATGAAGTAAGTAAAAAGGGGGATCAGAATTAAGATTAGAGCAGGATTTACTGCTTGAATTTGGGAAGAAAGCCACTCAACTCCCATAAAATTTCGATCCATTTGCTCTGCTTGAAATACCCATTTCGAAGCGGTCTGGTCGAACAGGGCCCAAAACATAGCAACCATAAGGTAGATTACCATCAGATTTCCGATCGTTTTAAGTCCAGTCAGCGAAAATGTTTGTCGAATAAATTCAGCCCCTCTTGCAGGGACATGCGCAAAATCATTTCGCCCCCACAAAAACACTAATGTTGCAACGAGCATGAGAAATCCCGGAACACCGAAAGCCACCCGAGGCCCATAATATTCGAGAAGCCAAGGTGTTAGAATTGTGGATATAAAAGCACCCAAATTAATGGACACATAAAACCAACCATATACTTTCCCCAAAAGACTACTATTTTCTCTGCAGAACTGGTCACCGACATGGGCAGAAACGCACCCTTTGATTCCCCCGGCACCAATTGCAATAAGGCCAAGGCCAATAACTAAGCCAGTTCGAGTCTCATCAAAAGCCAGGGATAAATGACCAAGACAATAAACGATGGATAAACAAATTATCGTTTTATACTTGCCCCAAAAAGCATCTGCCAAAAAGGAACCAAGTAACGGGGTAAAATAGACAGCAGTTACAAAAACATGCACCCAAACAGTTGCCTGTCCCTCACTCATATAATCAGGAGCACCAACATCATTGAGAAGATGACTAGTCATAAAAATCGCCAGAATTGTCTTCATCCCGTAAAAGGAAAATCTTTCTGCAGCCTCATTCCCAATTATGTATGATATACCAGGTGGAAGTCCTGCAGTTTTTAATGGAAAAGTTCGATACATTTTTTTAATTTTGCTGAAATTGCCCTCTTTGTTTTCTTCTTTTCGCTTCTTCCTCGAGCTCGTCCATTAACTCGCTCTTTTCCACATCCATTTCTCTTTTGGGACGAACTTTTTGATGATCGTAAAATACATACAGGTTCAAAATTCCAGCTGAGAAAGAAAAGTATAAAATGTAAGAACCTGAAATCTGCTCATAACCAATTTGGAAAAGGGCAATACCTAAAAATAGAAAAGTATTTAAAACCAAAGTGTATGTTATTAAGTTCTTGTTTATTTTCTTTAAATTCATCTAATTTTTAATTCATCGTGACTTAATTGTATAATGGTTTGACATAAATCCTTGCCAAAATCACGACTTTTTCATGATATTTTATTATGAGACTTTTTAAAGCACTAACCTTTTCTCTTTTTCTACTCTTTCAATCCTGCGATCTTGCAGACCAAAAAGTGGAACCAGAAGAAAGTAATCAATCTAAAACCGATGGGCCGGTCGAAAACAAAAGCGAGGAAATTGCAAAGCCTGAGTCTACGA
Source organism: Opitutia bacterium (assembly GCA_018675995.1). Taxonomy (GTDB): domain Bacteria; phylum Verrucomicrobiota; class Verrucomicrobiia; order Opitutales; family Seribacteraceae; genus Seribacter. The sequence goes on from JABGWZ010000113.1 coordinate 11,127, forward strand.
AAATGAGAGACCCGCAACCAACTCCTCCAAAAACCCAAAGGGTCGACCCTGAAATTATAGAGCCTGAAAAACCACCTGCGTCAAAACCTGAAAAAGCAGCATTTACTCCAGATCTTCTGGCTGCAGTTAAAAATTGGACTGTAATACCTCGCTCTGTTTTCCCACGTCCAGCTGTTACAATTAAAGAAGATGTTAAAATGAATATCTACTCAATTTCTGGACAGGTAGTTGGCTCATCAATCTTACCGGCAGGCAGAGAGGTTGTCGCAATTGGACACAAAGGTAATTTGCTATCGATATCTCCAAGTAATAAGGGTTCAGTAAGAGGGAGTATTTCTATGGATAAAACTGATTTCAAAGATGGTGTTGCCTATCTTTTTGAATTACGGAAAATGCAAAAGGCTTCGTTGCTAGCGAAGAAAGCCGCAGTAAAGCCAAAGAAAATAAGCCCAATTGTACCTTCAACTAGTAGCCAACCAAGTAAACTTGTTAAAAAATCTACCTCATTATTTGAGGATCTTCCCCAACCCGGTGACTATGGTCATGGAAAATTCTGTATCTGCTCAGATTGCCGCACGAAAAGACTCGCCGAAACTGGATCTATAAAATAAGGAAGGCAATGGTTTTTCGGAAAAAGAAAAAAGGCATACAAGAGTTGGTGGTAGGTGACTTTATTAAAGAGAAAAGTGCGACTAAAACTAGAAAAAGATGCGGTGAAGTGCTTATGATCTTACAAGACAGTACCCGTGACCCCACTGTAGAGTGCGTTGAAGTTGATCCTGAAGAACTTACTTACCTAACAAAAGGTTCAGAAGGTTTAAAGTCTTTCAAAACAAAAAGATCGAATCTCAAGTTTTACACACCAAGAAGACAACTTTTCACCAAAAAGGTTTTTGAAAAAGGTGATGTAGTTAGCTACAAGAAAAGAGGTTCTGTTAAATTTGGTAGAATCGTTTGTTTCGTTCACCCTGATGGGTTGTATTCAAAATCACACGAGGAGGGCTATAATGGAAAAGATCTTTTAGAATGTGTTGAGATTGATAAAAAACCTGGACTCCTTCAAATATTAAACGAAAATGGTGAACCCAAAAGATTCCAAGCTCAGGGTGATGACTGCAAGATCATTGAGGTGATAACAGTGGATGCAAATGGAGACCAAACTACAATGCATAGATTGAACCTTCCGGAAGAGACAGATCAGTAATTTTACAAGATCAACCAGTGAAGTTACTATCTACATCAAATTTTCGAACCCTAACTGTTTTACTCTGTTTAGTTTTATAGGCAGATATTAATATCCTCTGCCTCAGCCCCTCTTTTGTTTCGTAGGATAAAGCTACCTCCTCCCCACTCCACCTGGCAAAACACCATTTTGCCTTATAACCCTGTAAAACATAAGAGACCGCTTCGGCACGGGTTAAATAATATTCACCTTTAATTTTTAACACCACGGATTAAGAACTAAATTGAACATAGTTAAGCCCACTCCAACATAAAGCGGCACTAACGGTAAACTAAAGTAATTTAGGAGTCGTAATCTCCTTTTCTTATCTTTTGGCATGTTGCTGGAGAAACATCCGCCTGCTCTGCAACTGCCTGTAAAGTTAACCCCTGATTTAGTAGGACTTTTATTTCCTGAACTTTCTCTGGCGTGACCTTTGCCCTCTTGCTTTTGATTCCAAACTTCTCGTAAAATTTTGCCTTTGCAATCGGAGGAAGTCCGTTTACATAACACTCCAGATAGTCAACAACCCCCCTAAATATTTTTCTACCGTCTGGACGTAAATGCTTCGCATGGTCGCTTTTGATTAAATCATAAAATTTTGCCAAGTCATCTTTCCCTGACTGCTTCGATGAGATTTTCTTTTCAATCTTACGTTTAAGGGCTTGTAAATCTTTAATACTAGCATTTTCGTCAATTTTCATAGATATAAACTTGATTAATTTATTTTATATATTAGGAGATATAAAATTATGTAAAGCTATTTTTTATAAAACATAGGATCGATCTAAACTTCTATATTGTATAGCTTCAAGTAAATGATTCATTTGGATATCTTGTGAACATTCTAAATCTGCTATTGTTCGCGAGACTTTTAATATTTTATCGTATGCTCTTGCAGAAAGAGATAACTCATTCATTGCCCTCCTTAAAATAGATGCCTCATTTCCTCCTATTTTACAAAACTCAGACATTAAATTGTTGTTCATATTCGCATTATTAGAGACTTTTTTATCGTGATATCTTTTAGCCTGAACTATTCGGCACTTTTGAATTCTTTCCCTAATAGTGTAAGATGATTCTTCTTTATTTTCACTTTGAATATCCTCAACGCGGACAGCAGGTGCCTCCACATGAATATCAATACGATCCAGAAGCGGCCCACTTACTTTTGAGCGATATCTTTGGATCTGAGGCATTGAGCATCGGCAATCATTACTCGAATCACCAAGATATCCACAAGGACAGGGGTTCATCGCTGCGACGAGCATAAACCGACTGGGCAAAGTAATCTTTCCAGCACTTCTCGAAATTGTGACCTCGCCGTCCTCAAGAGGCTGCCTCATAACCTCGAGGGCTGATCTTTTAAATTCAGGCAATTCATCAAGAAAAAGAATTCCGTTGTGAGCTAAAGAAATTTCGCCTGGACCCGGAACCGTCCCACCACCAAGCAAACCAACATCGCTGATTGTATGATGGGGTGAGCGAACGGGGCGACTGAAGGTTTTCTTTTCTTTTAAAATAAAATTTCCCGCTGCAGAGTGTATATTTAGAATTTCCAAAAATTCATCAGTTGTAGGAGGCGGCAGGATCGAAGGAATTCTTTTTGCAATCATAGATTTGCCAGAACCTGGAGGACCTATCATTAGCAGATTATGGCCACCAGCAACCGCAACCTCAACTGCACGCTTAACATTGGCCTGGCCCTTTACCTCTGAGAAATCCAGTTCGTCAATTGACTCAATCTCATTTTGAACTCTGGTAATGGAAGATTTTACAGGAACCTGAGGACACTCTCCCTTAAAAAAAGCGACCGCTTCTAAAAGTGAACCGATTGGGTAAACATTCATACCCTCTAACAAACTAGCTTCTTCGGATGAATCGACTGGCAAAAGAACACCCTTTCTTCCTTGGTTTTTAGCAAGTATTGCCATGGATAACCCACCTTTAACATACCGTGTCTTACCAGATAATGCTAACTCACCTGCTATCAGATAGTCATTTAAGGAATTCTCTG
>JABGWZ010000107.1 GCA_018675995.1 Opitutia bacterium
AAAATGGAATCTGATAAACAAGACCTCTTTCAAAAACAAAACCTTACCCTCACAACTGACAAAATAAATAAACCACTTGCATTGAACAAAAAAAAATTGGAAATGCAAAAAATTCAGGAGAATAAAAAGAACTTAATAACAGAGATTAGAAAATTAGAGAAAGATGTCTTGAACCTGAAAGCTCTTTCCCCTATCTCAGGAACCATATTTCTGGGAACTTTTCAGCGGGGAAAATGGTCTGGGCTAAAGCCTTTCGAGTCAAAACTTAAAAAGGGAGGGATTTTAAAACCACATGAGGAATTTGCTACCATCTGTCCGCTAAAACGGATTCGAGCAAGGATTAATATTCCTGAAAAAAACTATGCTGATTTGATAAAAGTTAAGACCGGTATTTTAAAGTCCACGATTAACCCGGATACTGAAATAAATTGTAAATTTGATAAAATTTCCAATTTTCCGATTTCTCCCGATCATTATGATTTAGCGATAGATGTTGAACTCCCTGAAAACATGCCACTGCCATTGCCGGGAACAAGTTGTACATTTGATGTGATAACTTATGAAAAAATGAATGCGAGCACACTTCCAGAAACATCGGTATTTAAGGAGGATCATGATGCGGAATTACGATTCGTTTATATTTTGTCTCCAAAGGGTAAGCCCATAAAAAAGAGGATCAAGGTCGGTAAAACTTCAGGATTGACTATTGAAGTTTTAAGTGGTCTCAAACCTTCTCAAGAAGTCTTAAAAGACAAACCGGGAAATTAATTTATATTAAGAGTATTGAAGTTTGATTTCAGTATGTTTTTTTCAACATATACTAATTTGTTTTTTGGTTCCCTGCTCCTTCTAGCTGGTTTGGCAAAAGGGGTTGAAAAGAATTTTGCTCCGAAGATAAAAGACGCAATTAGCCATGGATCAATTTTTCTTAAAAACGACCAAAATAAGGATGGATCGTGGGGATCACCTCATCAAACAAAAGGACTAAACATTTTTGCTCCAGTCCCTGGTTCGCATAGGGCATTCCGCCTTGCTGTTTCTTCTCTATCGCTTCACGCACTTTTAGAAAACCAGGAGAATAACGCAACCTACAATAAAACAATTTCTAAAGGAGCTGAATATTTGCTAAGTAATCTCGGACAGTTACGAAGAGCAAGCCCTATGGCAATATACAATGTTTGGTCACACGCATTTGGAATACAAGCACTTGCAAGCCTTCATAAATCTGATCATGGGAAAAAGGACAAAGATGCTATAAGAGATCTTGTCCAGCAACAGATCAAAATGTTGGAAAAATACGAATCTATTGACGGAGGCTGGGGGTATTATGATTTTAATGCCCAAACTAAACAACCGTCTGGTTCGTCTATTTCTTTTGTGAATGGCACAGTATTAATCGCTCTTAAAGATGCAGAATCTCTAGGAGTAGAAGTTCCGGAAAAAACAGTAACAAAAGCATTGGCTGCGATTCGCAGACAACGCTTACCTGATAATAGTTATTTGTACGGAGAATACCTCAAATACCGGCCGAGAAGAGGAATAAACAGACCCGCTGGGAGTTTAGGTCGATCGCATGCTTGTAATTTGGCTCTTCAGTTATGGGGCGACTCAACCATCACCTCTGATGTTCACAAACTGTGCCTAGATAGATTGATTGAAAGAAACGGTTGGCTAGACATTGCGAGAAAAAGACCCATACCTCACGAGTCATGGTTTGCAGTTGCCGGATATTTCTTTTATTACGGGCACTTATATGCTTCTCTTTGCATCGAGCAGTTACCAGGAAATGAAAGGTCCCACTACCAAAATAAACTAGCTTCTATTTTACTCCCACTTCAGGAAAAGAATGGTTCATGGTGGGATTTCCCCTTTTACAATTACCATCAACAATATGGGACCGGAATGGCACTTTTAAGCCTGAAAAAGTGTATGACTCAGTGATGTAAAACCTGAAAGTTTTCAAAGTGCGGATCACCTCGTCTTTCTTCCGTCTCCTTCGAGTGCCAATAATCCTTTAACTTACCCTCCACCTCTCCGACCATTAAGAAAACTTCTTTTCTATTCCCTTCGACAATCATTTCTACATTCCCGCAAGCGAGGTTTTTAACATATCCAGTGACCGAGTAAGAACTTGCAATCTGTATCACATTCCACCGGAATCCAACACCTTGAACATTGCCGAAATAGGTTACCTGTATTCGAACTGTCATAATCAATAAGAATTAAGAATTTACAAAAAAAATGATTTGACCTCTGTGGTCAAATGGTGGGAATGTGTTAAGGTAATCCGCACATAATCTCTAACGCAAACGAATTTACAAATGAGCCAATACGATTTTGAAAACAACCAAGATGGAGAGTGGGAGGACAATGGAGAGGTTGCTTGGAATGAAGCAGATTGGCAGAAATTCCTTAGAAATGCGGATAAGGAAATATCTAGGTTTATCTCTGCTTACAATAAAGTATCAGACACCCCTGATCGTTTAGATGCAACCGCAGCGATAATGGGGTGGCATCGTGAAGATTGGTCATCGCAAGACGAAGACCTAGATGAAGAGGAAATAAAGCATTTACGACCTCAAGAAATCGAAGAGGTTCGTAAAATGGAACCATACACTATTCACAGGCACCCCATTTACATTTCCTCGGCCGGTTTATATGCCTATCTTAGAAATTGTTGGGAACACTTTATGAGAAACAACCGCAACCAAGCTGCTGCTCACCTAGCTTGGAGCTATTGTGCCAGTCTTGCCGACGGTGAAAGGCACTCATTACTTGCCGCAAACTGTTTAGATCTTGGAGATTTCCTCCTTGCCGTTTGTCATTTTAAAAAAGCTCATTCTGCTCTTAACGACTCTCTTCGCCTCAATCGATTTTTTTCACATCAGGTTGATACAATACACCAGAAATACCAAAGAGAATCAAATATGAGACTCCACGATCTTAGGGAAATTTGGTTACGTGTCATGCATGATTGCCGAAGTTAATTATTTTTGAAATCTTATTAGCTCGTCTCTTCTACAGGCGAGCTTTTTTATGCCTAGAAAAGTTACATTTACTATCTCGAATCCGCTTCTTACATCTAGATTAAAAATTATAGAACATATCATTATATGAAGACAAAAAATATAATTAACCCCTTACTCTTAGTTATTTTAATTCCCTTTGTTACTAAATCAGAGCAAAAACCAAATATTTTATTTCTTTTCTCCGACGATCAGTGCTTTGAAACAATTGGCTCTCTTGGGATTACCGACATCGAAACTCCCAATCTTGACCGGCTTGTAAAATCCGGGACAACTTTTACAAGGGCTTACAATATGGGTTCATGGAGTGGAGCAGTTTGCTTGGCTAGCAGACATATGCTTAACACAGGTCGATTCCTTTGGCGAGCGGAAGAAGCTTCAAAAAAAGCCGAAACCGAGCGTGCTGCTGGCCGATTTTGGGCGGAAAACATGAAAAGTGCAGGCTATAAAACATACATGACTGGAAAGTGGCATGTTCGTGCAAGTGCAGAAAAATGCTTTGATGTCACCCGTAATGTACGGGGAGGCATGCCAAACCAAACACCTCAAGGATACAATCGGCCTTTACCAGACCAACCCGATCCATGGAGTCCTTACGATCCAAAGTTTGATGGATTTTGGAAAGGAGGGAAACACTGGAGCGAAATTGTTGCTGATGATGCAATTGATTATTTTATGGATGCTAAAAAACATATTAAGCAAAATCCTTTCTTTGCCTATATTGCTTTTAACGCACCACATGACCCTCGACAGGCACCCAAGGAATTCATTGATAAATATCCACTTAAGAGAATTAAAATCCCCTCGAATTTTTTACCCATGTATCCGTATAAAGATAAAATTGGGTGCTCTCATAACTTGAGGGATGAAAAACTTGCTCCAATGCCCAGAACTAAGCATTCAATAAAAGTGAATCGTCAAGAATACTACGCGATCATAACACATATGGATGTTCAAATAGGTCGTATCCTTGACTCCCTTGAAAAATCAGGAATGGCTGAAAATACATACATCTTTTATTCCTCAGACCATGGACTCGGCGTTGGACACCATGGTTTTCTCGGTAAACAAAACCTCTATGAACACAGCACATGTGTACCCTTCATTGTGAAGGGACCTAATATACCTAAAGGAAAAATAATTTCTGAACCGATTTACCTTCAGGATGTTATGCCCTCTTCCCTAGCTATTGCTGGAATAGAAAAGCCAAAACATGTTGAGTTCCATGATATAATTCCATTAGCAAAGGGTGAAACCGATTCATCGCCTTACAGGGAAATCTATGGGGCTTACCTAAATGTTCAGCGTTCAATCACAGTTGATAACTATAAACTAATCGCCTATCCAAGCGTTCCTATAATGAGGATATATAATTTAGGAAATGATCCATATGAAAAAAATGACTTGGCTTCAAAACCCAGTGGTAAAAAAGTAATTCGAAGGTTACTTCCTAGACTAATCAAATTACAGAAAGAAATGGGTGATACATTGGATCTGACTCTATCATTTCCTGAATTTAAATCGAAATGAATGGAGTTCTTACTCGAAATTATTTAAGTCCAAGCAAACTAAACGTTTTTGATCTCTTGCAACGAGTACTTGGTTCGTGACTGCAAAGTGACTTCTAGACTTTGATCCCAAAATTTGTTGACGATGCAGAAGTCCAAATTCATTCGATTGTGCTGAAAAAACTAACAGTTCGCCCCTCTCTGTCAGGACAAGTATTCGATTTTTCAACCTAACTAAGTTACCCGCACCTCCGCAGTACTCCTCCCATTGAACTGTAGCATCTTTCAGTTTTATGCAACGCAAGACTGGACGCCTTTCCTGCCTGCCATGAAATCCGTAAAGAAAACCGTTATACGAAACAGGGGTTGAATAATGACAATCGAGAACCTCATTTCTTTTCCACAAATTAGTGAAAGAAAATTTCTTTGATTCATCATTTCGATTCCATTCCCAAAGTCCGGCACCAACATCATAACAGGAGGACAAAAAAACTTGATTTCCGATTACGAGAGGGCTTGCAGCATTAACTGATGCATCGATCGGAGAACGAAAAGAAGCATAGTATTTTGATTGTCCTGTAACTATATCAACAGCAAGAAATCCTTCGCGAACAAAAGACAGGCAAAGGTTTGTATTACCGAATGTAAAAGGAACACTG
>JABGWZ010000108.1 GCA_018675995.1 Opitutia bacterium
AAGTAGGCCACTCTTCACCTGCAGGATCTTTGATTCTTGACCAGAATTGCATACCATTTCGATTCACTTCCATATTGTATTCAAATGTGCCCCCGTTCTCATACTTACCGGTAAGTGTAATTTTATCGCGATCAAGAGAGGGTTCGGGTGAAGAGTCAAAACTTGTGATTTTCCGACTCCTTCTTTTAGCTCGCTTTGGGTTGGTCCTGTCAGTGAAATGGGAATTGAAACCTATTGACATTCTTCTAACACCGAGCGGGTTAGCTTTGGCAGACTCTGGCAGTTTATCTGCACCTGGATTAATCCAAACATGCAATCCACTTCCACTGTAAGGTAATCCAATTGTATAGGAATCACCTTCATAAACGGTGTTATAATCCTTATATTTTCCATTTCCATAATAAGACAAACGGTTGCCTTTTGCGGGAATAATTTTGGGTTTCCTTGACGAAATTTCTAATTTTTTTCTGCGTAACGCTTCCAGCTTAGCAATCGAAGCTGAATCGAATTTATCCCAGGGTAATAGAGTGGCATTTCTCGAACTTGTCTTGATAACAACTGAAACAGTCTGATCATTAGCATCTATGAACTGAGCTTTCACAGTACGACCATTCACATCCTTAAATTCGTGCTCAATTTCGAGATCCGCATCTGTAACTGCAGGAACCTTCATCGTTTTTCTGTTTTTGGCCAAGGTTGCTCCCGTCTTTTGAGCCTTAACCTGCATTATTTTCAGTTTTTGAGCTAAACTCAGAGAATCCTTGGCAAGAGAAGCGAGTGGAATAGAAACCTCCCTCGTTCCACGATTGATGGATAATTTCACATCATCCTTACTTACATCAAGAAAACGTCCACTTACGGTTTTACCCGCAGAGTTAGCCCATGGATATTCTGCAAAAAGATCAAGTTCGCCGTTCAAATCAACTTTCACAACCGGGTTATTTTCGGATGAAACTGATTCACTTGTATTTTCGCTTTGTAACCTGACGGCCATATTTTGAGATTCCTGATCAAACATGGATAATGGAAGAACGGTGGTCTTACCGTTCCAGTTCAATGTGACAGTTAATTTATCCGACTTGATAAATTTTGCCTGAATCGATCGGCCAGAGGTGTCTTTCCACTGCTGAACATCAGCATCGGGTTTTTCAGAACCAGCACTCTCTTGTATAAACTTTTTTGCCAAAGCCTTCGATTGATCACTTAGGGTATCAATGGGCAAATCAAAACGCTTTCCATTCCATTCAATGGTAACGCTCGTATTATTACCCTTGATAAATTTCGCCTGTAAGGTCCGGCCATTCAAATCAGTCCATGGATGTAGTTCAGTTGACCCTTGGCCTGATAAAGAAGTCAGGCAAAATGTGAATAGGAAAAAAGTAAGTTTATAATAGGAGAATTTCATAATTGTGGAAGTGGTTAACCTTAGCATAGGAGAAAATTTTATCATCATATTATCAACAACAATGTCATGGAAAATTAAATTGTTTCCAAAAACATTACTTATTCCTGATTGTTGTTCTCTGGCATTTCATGTTCAGCAAAAGTGAAATATAAACCGAGCCATAGGCATTGGCTGTATCGATAGGTTAACAAAGGCAAACCGATTGCCCCACTAAAGCTAAGGCCAATCATCCAGTCAGTCGGCACCCATTCCAATAACCAAGCAACCAAAAGCGGAACGATCCAAAGTCCACAAATTAAACCATAGCTAATCGGAATTCCTCCGATAAAAAATCCGTCTTCTCTACTAAACTCAAGATCACAGTTTGAACATTTATCATGTCGGTGGAAAAGAGTTCTTAAAACTGCTCCTTCATTACACCGAGGACAACGATTTCGAAGGGTTCTAACAAAATATTCTGTTTTCATTGGGATTCAGCATCTTTGATAATGGACTCGACGTCTATACCCGGAGGGAGGGTTGAGTTTGTTTCAAATTGTTCGTACACGGAACGAAAGCTTAAGTGTCTTCGAAGCCCCATTCCTAAAACTATTAATAGCAAAACAATTAGAAGCCATGTTTTTGCCGAAAAAAACATTTACATTCCTTTATAAACCGGAGGCTTCCAATTTTTGGGCAATTTACCCTGTGGACGAACTCCCAAGGAACTTTTTGGGATTGGATGATCTTTTAATTGCAACAGAGGGAGGTTATCCGGCAAGTGCTTGATTCGCATTTCTTTAAATTCAATAGTCATCGGGGGTCCTTTGTGTACCTGCATCGCCAAAACTCCTTCCATCGTCCTACCCTCTTTATGCAAATCAACTAAATCTGCAGTGGGATGAGCGTCAATCCAGTGTCGATGACGGTTACCTTCCACCAATACTCGATACTCATACCACTCACCAGACTTGAATTCCTTAACTGCAAAATTACCCACAACCCAAGGCTGTCCGTCATGATCCACGATTACTTTTTCTCCTGAGTGTGAGAGAATTCGCCTTCCTCTCTCTTCGTAGAGCATTCCATTGTATTTTGATTGATTGGCGACCACATCGCATTGGTAACCAGTGACCACATCCAACCCGATATCAGGTCGGGAAGTTCCCCGGTATTGGATACCACTATTTCCTCCTTCAGTGACCCTCACCTTTACACGAAGATCAAAATTTCGGACCGTAGCGGCTTTCCATGTTATAAATCGATTCACCTTTAATGTACCATCCGTTTGGCCAATAAGTACTCCATCTTTCTTGGACCAGTATTTTGAATCCCCAGACCAGTTTCGTAATCGGTTCCCGGGAGCAATCAGACTGGTAAAACCATCTGCACCCGGTTGATTGGCTACCTTGGCGGCAGAAACTGGATGTGGATCTGTCGACTTTGAAAGAGGGCCTTTAATTGGAGATAAGGGGCCTCCCAATTCCTCAACTCTTTGATCCGTCAACCTCCTCATTTCTTTCAGGTTTTTTGCATATTTGGGATTGCTTGCCAAGTTGATCAGTTCATCTGGATCAGTTTTTAAATCATGCAAAAATTCATAATTGTTTTCATCCACATAGCGGACATATTTAAATCGTTCACCGCGCATTCCCTCGAATGCAGGAATTCGGTGACGCACCGCAAAGTGTTCGTGAAATGTATATTTACGCAAATGTGAAGCTTTGGGATCTGCAATTAATTTTTCAAAGTTTTTGCCCTGATATCTTTGGGGAATTTCCACCCCTGCCCACGAAAGAAAAGTGGATGGAAGATCGAGATTCAGAACAGATTCCTGCCGGACCTGCCCACGGGCTTTTCCTTTAACCCGTGGATCATAAACCACCATCGGAACACGGAGTGATTCTTCATAGTGTGACCATTTACCAGCAAATCCCCGATTACCCATGTGATATCCATTATCTGCCGTGTAAACTATAATAGTATTTTCAGCTAATCCTTCCTCTTCCAAGACCTTCAAGAATCGACCGATTGCATTATCTATTCCACTGACCATTCGTAAGTAAGCCCGCATATTGGTACGATAGCGCTCATCTGTATTCCAACGCCAAAAAAAACGCTCCCGATTAATAGTGGTTTTTAAAAAGTCAGGTTGTTTTTCAAAAATCTCAGGATCGTTCAAACGGGGAGGAGAAATCTCGTCCTCCTCATACATTCCATCCATCGCTCGGGGCCAAGGGAAATGTCCAATTCCGGGACGCCGATCACCATCTTCAGCATGGCAGGCATTAAACCACATATTCACGGCAAAAGGTTTTCCTTTAGGCTGGTTCTTAATAAATTCAATACCCCGATCCACGATCAATTCGGTTTCATGGCGAAGGGTTCCATCCTCCTGTTTTTTATAAAACGGATTTCTGCCAATTGGATGGAACTCATCAAAATGATCTTGGGCTTTCCATCCCTTAGGCATTTTCGCATGCCACTTACCTGCAAATCCGGTGCGGTAGCCAGCATCCTTCAAATAATCAACATAAAGGTTTTCCACAGCTTCTGGCTTGGCCATGTCATGGTTTCCAGGGACGCCATAACTTCGTCCAGTCAATCCGGTGAGGATTGTCGTCCGGCTTACCCAGCAAATGGACTGACTGACAAAAGCATTTTCAAATCTTGTTCCCTCATTAGCCAAGCGATCAATATTGGGAGTCTTAGCAAGCGGGTGTCCATAACATCCAAGGGCACTTGAAGTCTGATCATCAGTAAAGAAGAAAACGATGTTAGGCTTTTTTGCCTGGCTTGTTAAAAATAAACCGAGGAAAAGGAAGGAAAGGAATAAATTTTTCATTACTGTGTATTATGTTTGATATATTATAATTCTTATAATTTTAGAAGAAATTACGACTGCTTATTTGTTCGACCGTTCCATTTTATCCTCATTATTTCCAGTTTAATTTGTGATAGATCTAAAGCTTTCAGGATATTATCCAACTGATTTTCTTTTCTTCTCTTCTATTTATTTAACTAGAAACAATTCTTTCATCCTCCTTGTTCCTATCTAAATTCCATCTTTTATAAAAAAAGGTATTATTTATAATTTAAAATACCATTCTTCTAATCTATAATTGAATGATACTAATAAATGCAAAGTTAGAAATAGCATCTTGACCAAAGTTTATTATTGTAACTATCCTTGAAATTCCCTGCTTTCTTAAACATCAATTTATCTTAATATGCTAATCACCACACTTATTATCGTTGGAGTTTTAATCGTCCTTGTGATGATCGTTGTTGGGATCTACAACAAATTAGTCACGCTTAAAAACCGTTTTGAAAACGCCTTTTCGCAAATTGAAGTTCAATTGCAAAGGAGATATGATCTTATTCCAAACCTGATCGAGACAGTAAAGGGATACATGGCACATGAAAAAGACACCTTAGAAGCTGTGATCCAAGCGCGTAATCAGGCACAAAGTAGCCTGCAGGCTGCTTCTCAAAACCCAGGGGACGCCAGTGCCATTGCTGGCTTGGCCGGAGCCGAAGGAATGTTAGGAGGTGCTTTGGGCCGAATCTTTGCATTGTCAGAAAGCTATCCAGATCTCAAAGCCAATCAGAATATGGCAAATTTACAGGAAGAACTCAGTTCAACGGAAAATAAAGTCGCCTTTTCAAGGCAGGCATTTAACGACTCGGTTACTGCTTACAACACCTACAAGCAAACATTTCCTCCGGTCTTTTTCGCCGGTATGTTTGGACATGGCCAAGATGGCACTCTCCTTGAATTCGAAAGCAAAAAAATTAAAGAAGCTCCGAAAGTACAATTCTAATTGAATTGAAAACTCGATCCATAAAGCATGGATTTTTTTGAACAGCAGGACAAAGCCCGTGGACTTACTGGGTATCTTTTTTTATTATTTGGTTTTGCAGTAGTCTGTATAATCATTTCAATTTTTTGCCTGGTCTCATTTGCAGTTGGTTTTGAGCGGGATCTCGCTGCATTGGCATGGACTTTTGAGCTAGCGGTCATTTCTAGCGTAGGCACAGTCATTGCAGTGTTTATTGCCAGTGCAATTCGGATAAGTTGGTTATCTCAAGGAGGAAAGGTGATTGCAGAGTCTATGGGTGGACAAAGGCTTAGTCAAAATACCAAGGATCCTCTATCCCGACAAGTTCTCAATGTAGTTGAGGAAATGGCCATTGCATCAGGAACCCCCGTCCCACCAGTTTACTTAATGGAAGAACAGGGAATTAATGCTTTTGCAGCTGGTTATTCACCAAGAGACGCGGTAATTGGAGTTACAAGAGGATGTGCCACTAAGCTTAACCGGGATCAATTGCAGGGGGTTATGGCTCATGAATTTAGCCATATACTCAACGGGGATATGAGAATCAACATTCGCTTAACCGGGATTATTTTCGGAATTGTTTTTTTATCAAGTATTGGTCGAATCCTTACCAACATTGCCTATGTTTCAGGCGGGCGCAGAAGAAACGGAAAGGATAGCGGAGGGGGTGCCCTTGTAATACTGGGAATAGGCTTACTTATCATTGGTGGAATCGGTGGCTTCTTTGGAGCAATGATTCGAGCCTCGATCAGTAGGCAAAGAGAATTCCTTGCCGATGCATCAGCCGTTCAATTTACCCGTAACCCGGATGGTATCGCTGGAGCACTCAAACGAATTGGGGGATATTCTCATGGGTCCAAGCTAAAATCAGCCGGAGCTCAGGAATTTTCCCATATGTTTTTTAGCTCAGGTATAAGTAGTATGTTTGCGACACACCCACCACTGCCTATTCGGATAAAGCGCATCGATCCAAACTGGAAAAACACTTACCCTAACACCGATAAAATTTCCGCAACAGCGTCCCAAAGTAGCCAAGTAGTTGGTGCCTCTGGGTTTACTGAATCTGCGGACAGTGTACCATTAAGCCAAAATCAAGCTCCAGCCCAATCTTGGTCGAACCGACAAGAACGCCCTCAATCAGCTCAAACATTTCTCAAAAGTGAGGGAAAAATAGATAACGAAAAACTTGCGCAAGTAAGATCCTTGATTGCCTCTATTCCAGCCAGTCTCGTCGAACAGGCAAAAGAACCATTTGGTGCCCGCTGTTTATTATTTGCCTTGCTCCTCGACAATAAAAATCTGGAAGCAAGAAAACGGCAGGTCCAGATGATCGAGAACCAAGCTGAAGAAGGAACGTTTAATCAAACTGAAAAAATTGAACCTTTCCTGACAAACCTTTCATGCGAACAAAAATTAATCTTAGTCGAGGAATCAAGACCTGCCATTGCTGAACTTTCGAAAAATCAATTTTCAGTCTTCCAAAAATTAATCGTTCAATTAATTGGAGCCGATGAAAGTATTGATCTTTTTGAATGGTGCCTCCATAAGGTCATCGAGTTTGACTTTGGCAAACAGCACTACCCCCGCCAACTACACGGCCGAGCGTCGATCCGTAGCCGGATTTCGGATTGTGCAGTGATTTTGGGTGCCCTATCGCACTACGGACAGGAAGGCGCCGACCCGAAACCAGCATTTAAAAAAGGGATTCAGGCACTTGATCGAAGCGGACAAATCAAACTACCCGCCAGTCAGGATTGTGGATTATCTTCTATGGACAAGGCCATCGAACGACTCAACAAAATGAGTGCATCTGAAAAACGGTCTCTAATCGATGCATGTGCCCGCACTATTGATCACGATGGCAAGACCACAGATATTGAAATTCAAATTCTTCGTGGCATTGCTTGTGCCCTATCCTGCCCGCTTGGCCCGAACCTTTAGCAAAGCCTACTTTATTAAATCTAATTTAAAAATCTCTGATCCGATATTTATATAAGAGATTTTTTGGAATATGGCATTCTTCTTTGGGATTTTTTTGAAGGCGATCCTGGTGCTCTTCATCACTCCGGACAAAATTACTTAATGGCATTACCTCAATCATTATTTTAGAAGCATCATCTCTTGCTTCAATAAATTGCTTGGCCGCCAATAAATGAGCCTGCTCACGGCTATAAACTCCGGTTCGATATTTTGCTCCCTTATCTACACCTTGTTTATTCAAGCTATATGGATCAATAATTTCAAAAAAATATTCCATCAACTGCTCTACTGTTACTTGGGTTGGGTTGAAAATGGTTCGGACACATTCAGCATAGCCATCATATGCAGAATTTGTGGTATTGGTTATTCCATTAGCTCTGCCTACTTCGGTACAAATTACAGCCGGCAAATGACGAACAAACTCCTGTACTCCCCAAAGACAACCACCGGCAAAAAAGATCTCATCTTCGCAGTTTTCAATCTCCTGATTTTCTTTAAAATTCACTATGATGTTCAAATTGTGATTTTTACATCGAAATGTCCACAAAGATAGAATCTTTAACCCTAGCAATCGGAAGTTATGGAAATTACTTTTCTAATCTCAAACAATCTATCTTATCATCAAACGATACTCCTTTAGTTGACCACATACAGCAATTGTTAACCATAATAATTTTAACAATTAACGATTGAATCTGAGGCCCAATAATGCTTTAAAGGGAAAATGTTAACTAAGGCATCCCTAACGGCTTACATAGCACTCATCATTCCGGCTTTTGTTGCGGCTCAAAAGACCAGCGAAAACAATGGTTCCCGTATCAACGCAGACTTACTTCCATCTCTCACTGTTGTAGGACAAAAGACCGCGAACCAACGGCCCGTCACCACATACGAAACCCCAATTTCTAACTTGGACTTTGACCCCCGGGTCGATATGCAAAGTCGAAACATGGCGGAAGCACAGGGAGACTTAAGTATCAGGGGAGGTACTTTTGAAAATACTGGAATACAGGTTGGAAGTGCTACCATTCTTGCCCCTCAAACTGGTCACTACGGCACGGAACTTCCAATCGCCCCCGAAATGCTCGGAGAACCCAAGATACTAACGGGAGCAGACAACGCACTTCGAGGGTTCAACAGCAGCGTGGGAACGGCATCTTATTCCTGGAGCGAAATCACGAAGAGAGGTAGCCTTACAGTTGGAGGCGGAGATCATGATCTAAACTTTCAACGGCTCCATAACGCATGGACTGGAACTTATAAAAACTCAGGTGATTGGACATGGGGGGCC
This sequence comes from Opitutia bacterium, assembly GCA_018675995.1. Taxonomy (GTDB): domain Bacteria; phylum Verrucomicrobiota; class Verrucomicrobiia; order Opitutales; family Seribacteraceae; genus Seribacter. The sequence goes on from JABGWZ010000108.1 coordinate 8,498, forward strand.
GAAATCGAAAGTTCACGCTCAGAGAGTGATGGAACTATTCCATTTGGAGATCACGACTTTGACCGTTCATCTGCACGTTTTCAATTACTTGGACCAGATTCGCAGACCGATTTTTTTGCTGGTTATCAATCTAAATTTTTTGGATGGCCTGAAATGTACGCTGCACCTTACGGATCAAACGAAACTGAATACATTAAAACACGATTAGTCCTTTTAAATCATCAACAATCCTATGGAAATCGAAGCAATTGGGAAGCTACTGCATACCACAGAAGGAATAGTGACCATTACATTTATAACAGGTTCTCTCCCAACAATAACTTTATTCACGAAACGAAAGTTTCTTCGCTCGCACTTTCTGGATTTCACGAAATAGATGAAGATAAGGCAGTCAATTACTCAGGACAATTTTCTGGGGACGAAATTCGCTCCACAAAGCTGGAGAATCATTTCACGAACCGTAGTTATTACAAATTAAGTATAGTCCCCGAATTCACCCGCTCTTTGGGTAATCAGGAAGAACTCACCTTTAAATTCGGAGCATCCCTAGATGACACAAACCGAGATAATTCAAAGGTGTCTCCTGTTGCAGAAATCAATTGGAAAAAAACAGATAAGAAGGGACGATCCGAAAATGCATATATTTCCTATGCACAGTCGACAAAGGTTTTGGGATACGGTGCAATTGGAGGAAGTCCCTCCGGACTATTTGCAAGCGACCCCGGTTTACATCGCGAAATATCAAAAAATATTGAATTGGGATATACTCTAAAAGAAGAGGACTGGAGCATAAAAGGAGCCCTTTTCTACAGATGGGACAAGGACTTGGTTGACTGGACATATGATAGTAATAATACCAACGCGCGCTCAGCAAAAAATGTTGATATTGAAACTGTAGGGGTCGAAATTATTGCTTCACGAACATGGGATAAATTACAAACTATCGCCAGTTACAGTTACCTCCATAAAGACGAGGATTATAAAGATTCAACTATCGATGGTAGCTTTTACGCTCTTAACTTCCCTGAACACCGTGCCACCCTTGGCTTTATTTGGAACCCCAATGATCTTTTGGAAATTCGAATCGATAACGAATGGCGCGAACAGCAAGCTAACCCGTTACGGGAAGGTTCATCAAACGCTCTAAACAGTCATTTGGCGGCTAGTTATTATCCTGCTCAGCTAAATGACTTCGAGATTTTTGTAGCTTTTGACAAACCATGGGATGAAGATTTTCAGGATATTCCCGGAACTCCCGGACGGGGGGATCAGTTCTCAATAGGTGCTACCTATAGTTGGTAAGTGCATAGCTTTTGTCTTGGTGAAGCTTAATTAATCTTCGTCATGATCTACCTAACAATTGTATCTCTTATCTGGGCTTTCTCCTTCGGTCTAATAGGAAATGCATTAGCTGGGGTGGACTCGTTTTTGATAGCGACAATTCGATTGGGTTGTGCGTCACTCCTCTTTATTCCCTTCCTTAAGGTAGATGTTATTTCGGTCCGTGACCGTGTACGCCTTCTTTTGTACGGAGCGGTCCAATTTGGTTTAATGTACAGCTTATATATGCGTGCATTTCACTATATCCCATCCCATCAAGTAGCTATTTTTTCTATTTTAACACCAGTTTATGTCGTATTGATTAACGATATTCGACAAAGCAAGTTTTCCTGGCGTTATCTTCTGGTGGCAATTTTATCGGTTGTAGGAGCAGGTGTTATCAAGGCAAAGGTAGTTCCGAGTGGTGATATTTGGACTGGATTTATGCTAATGCAGGGTGCAGGACTCGCATTTGCTTTTGGGCAAGTGGCTTACAGGGAATGGAAACATAATCACCATCAGCTTAATGACCGTAATGTATTTTCACTTTTAACAATTGGAGGTACTTTATGCGCCGCCTGCTTTTCTGCCTTATTTACGGATAGGAGCACATTAGAAATTAATTCAGATCAATGGAAATCAATTCTCTACCTTGGATTCGTGGCATCCGGTATTGGTTTCTTTTTATGGAACAAAGGTGCAACCCAGTCAAATCCAGGAACCTTGGCAGCATTTAACAATGCAGTTGTTCCCTTGGCGGTGATTTGCTCATTGTTTCTCTTTGGAGAGATCAGAAACATTGAAGATGGAGCCCTTTTAAAATTAGCGACAGGGGCAATTTTCATCTTTGGTGCCGTTATGATAGCCCAATTTTCAAGTAAGGTGAAAAACTAAAGAGTTTTTAAATCACGAAGATTCAAACTGAAAATTTGATATCTTGAAATTTGAGTGGGAAGGCCGTGAAGCATCAGGCGGTGAATAACAAATAAGCAACCCCAAGGGCGAGTTGTACGATAGCATAGGGAATCGCCACTTTTACAAACCCGGCAAAAGAAAGCTTCAATCCGTATTTATGAATAATGGTTACCGAAACCAAAGTGGATGCTGACCCGATTGGAGTAATATTGCCACCTAGGTTTGAACCAAAAATTACCGCCCACCAATAAGGACTGTCAGGATTGGAAGCCATTTCAGGTATTCCTCCGAGTATTTTAGCCAACATTGCAGCCAGAGGAATATTATCCGTGACCGAACTCGCTGCGGCCGAGGCGACAAGTAAGGCAGCCGGACCTGCAGAATCACCCAACCCAAGAATAGGCATAAGCCAGTCGCCAATGAGATTAAGTACACGGGCATGTTCCATAACATTGATCACCGCAAAGAGGCAGACAAAGAAGAAAAGTAAATCCCAATCGATCGCCTTATAAAAACGGTTCGCCACGGATTTATATCGAACAAGCATGATACCCGCAAAAGAAAGAGCCACAAAGCCAAGACCGAGCTCGTTAACAACAGGTAATTGTGAGGTCATGGCCACAGTCCCAATAAATACAAAAGTCATAATTGCACCGAACCGGAAAAATCCGGGCGACTCAATTCCTTCATTCTCATCAAACCCGGACACCAGTTTCTTGGCGGATATTTTATCTTCCTCCGTTGTAAGAAAACCAATTTTGAAAAGCTTGGAACCCATCCAAAGAGTGACCACTGTTGCAATTACTACATAAGGGGCTGCTTTAACAAAGAAATCAACAAATTCAATTCCCGCCGTCTTGCCAACGATAATATTGGGCACCGACGAAATAAGGGTAAGTAAACCTCCCACATTAGTGAGCAGACCTTCGACTAGCAGAAAACCCAGAAGCTTATCTGATTGATTTAACTTCTTCAGCGAAACTCCGGTAAGCGAACCGACAATAATCATCGCAGTCACATTGTTTAACACAGCTGAGAAAATCACTGTCATCACACCATATAAAACCAGTAGGCGAAGTGGATCACCCTTAGATAATTTGGTCAACTTAACCGCAACCCAAGTAAATAACCCAGACTTGCTGGTCACATCGACAAAGAGGGATGAACCCAGAATAATCGCAATCACTTCCCAATCCACTCCAGGAATATAAACCGGCATCGAAATCTTATGACCTCCAATCATAAGACTTCCAACATCCTCAAAAGGAAGAAGGTGAAACCAGGCACCAAGGAAAAGGGCAATGATTGAAAAAATTCCAACAATTACAGATTTTTTTGCATGAATTTTTTCCTCCAATGCCAGGCATAAGATCATACAGACTAGGACACCGAAAAATAAATAGGTTACTCCTGGACTGACCGAGTGATCAGAGGCGGAGGCAATAATTCCTGGCATCATATTCATAGTAATAAAATAGGCACTGCCCTAAGTTCGACGGCAAGTGGGTGAGCCATACCATGCATTGCTAATTGATCATCCTCCTTGGCATGCATGACTAAAAGATCAACCTGTCCCTCTTCAATAAGTTTTCGATAATCCTCCAAACGGGATCCCAACTGAGCCATACACTCCACCGAAATATCAAGACCAGCCTGCCTCAGACCTTCCCGTGCTGACTCAGAAAAACCTTTAGCATCATTGAGCAGTCGGGCAAGAAGGGTTTCCCGGGCTACCTCTGAATCAATATCAGGAATCTTTTCAATCGCGTCAAGATAACGGTCTAGGGTAACCTTATCTTCAATATGGCTGAGTAAAAGCTTACCACCTTTTGGAGTGAAAGCAGATGCATACTTAACCAGAGTACCCTCTCCACACATATGACCTGATACTGCCATTACATTCTCAGGAGACTTGCCTAGAAGCTCGGATGCATCATCCCGGTCCGGGTGAGGAAGGACAAGTACCGGCGTTGTGGTTACCTGGGTAAGAACATCCAAGTGTTCACCCAAACTGTAAGGCCAGCGCCATGAGTCACTCCTCAGGTTTCGATAAGTGATAAGTATATCCGGGTGATGTTCCTCGACCTTACCCAATAAATCCTTAACTGTTTGAAATTCATTTTTGGAAAGGACCGACCACTTTGTTTCATTAGGGAGGAGAATTTTTTCAAAATACTGACGAACCAAATTTAAATACAATGTGGACTCAGACTCTTCCATATCGGTAACCAGCAAAACTTTTCCAAAGGAAGGAGTTTCATGCAGGTAGGTCGTTTTGGCAGCTGCCTTAAAAACGCTTTCGAACTGATCAACTGTGCTCATAGATTGATTATTTAATTAGATCATCGGCAGGATAAAAATCCTACAACTTACGATTAAAATAAAACTAGGCACCAATCAGGTTTGCTTCAACCCGAAACGCATTCCCCTTCCATTTCTGCTTTCTCAATGTGGCCAGAAGTTCATTGATCATTCGCTGTATAGGCACTTCAATAGTGGGCAGGTTATGCTTAAAATAGGGAAGGGAATTAATTTTATCAAATCCAAGAAGGTTTATATCTTGGGGGATTGTTAATCCTGCATCGTCTAAAACAGCGGCCATCCCCTGGGCAATCCGGTCAGAAGATGTCAGAATAAAATCATACCGGTGCTCCTGAATCCGAGGAAGAAGGAGGTGTGCGAGTTTTTCTCCAATCAAAAAAGGATTTTGACCCAATTTATCACTTTGTGGATTGGGATAAGTATCTAATCGTTCAAAACCTTCGCAAATTCTACTCATTTGTGTACCTGCCTTAAAGAGGGAAAAAATCTTATCGTCCACCAGGATTTTTGTTTTCTTACCTTTAGCTACGCCTTTAAAAAATTGAGTATAGGCTTTCTCCTTGGAAAAACCGATTAATTGAGAACCCCCGCGAATCAGTTCCTGTTCGAGTGACTCTTCATGAATTCCAAACGGAAAGTTATAAATAATACTGGGCACAACTCGTAATAATTTAAGAATGGATGGATTTTTTAAATCAACCTCACAAAAATTTCGGGTCATTGGACTGAGCAGTACAATTAAACTCTCCACCCGTTGGCCCATTAAATCGCGTAATCCTTCAGCTAGTCCCCCTTCCGCACTAATGTGCATTTCCACTGGAATACCCTGATCAAGGAAGTGATGATTGAGTTTTTCAATCGCGGTCAGAATATGAGAATATAATGGACCATGACAAAGAAGCCCCACTTTTTTTCGACTGTCTTTTTTAAGGGATGTCGCAGTTCGGTCAGGAACAAAGCCAAGGTCGTCCATTGCTTTCTTAATCCGCTCATAGGTCGCCTGCGAAATTCTCTTCTCCTTCCATTTTTCATTGATAATCGCAGAAATAACCTGACGGGAAGTACCTGTTTTTTCTGCAAGTTCTGAAGTGGAATAATACTTCGCCTTCATTATATTTTTTGTGCTAAAGAATTATCTAAACCCCACAGAAACTGGAAAAACCACCATCCACTACAGCAACTGTTCCAGTGACAAACGAAGCGGCATCAGAAAGAAGATAATGAATGGTTCCATATATCTCCTCCTGCTCACCAAATCGTCTGAAAGGAGTCTTATTGATCACCTGCTGTCCACGCTCGGTGTAAGTGCCATCTTCGTTAAGAAGCAGAGCCCGGTTTTGGTTGGAAATAAAGAAACCGGGGGCCACAGCATTGACCCGGACACCATCGCCATACTTCATTGCCATCTCTGTGGCCATCCAGCGGGTAAAATTATCAATGGCCGCTTTTGCGTTGGAATATCCCAGCACCCGGGTTAAAGCCTGCCCTGAAGACATAGAAGAAAAATTAATCACTGAACCGGCACCCTGAGCTTTAAAAGCTTTGGCAAAGGCGAGTGTTGGTAAAACCGTGCCCTTCAGGTTCAGGTCCATCACTTGACTGTAGTCATCAATACTCAGGTCGAAAATTTCCTTATCCGGTCCAATCGTTGCACCGGGCATATTCCCCCCCGCCCCGTTAATCAGTGCATCAATTCGGCCAAACTCATTCATCACTTTCTCATACCCCGCATTCAACCCGTCTTCATCGAGCACATCAGTGGTCACCCCAAGGCAATACTCAGAGATCTTCCCAGCTTCTTCCAAAACAGCATCCACTTTAGCCTGATTCCGCCCAAGGTAGGCAACTTTAGCCCCCTGTTCCTGCAAATACTTTGCGGTTCCACCGGCCAGAACACCAGTTGATCCTGTGACTACAAAAACTTTTCCGCTTATGTTAAATAATTCTTTCATATCAAATAAATAGTAGAGAGTTATCGTACCACCCGGGCACCGCCCCCGCCCATTACTTTTTCCACATCCGCGACGGTGACCATCGAAGTATCTCCAGGAGTGGTCATTGCAAGGGCTCCGTGTGCGGCACCATAATTGACCGCTTTAGCTCCGTCGTGGCCCTGTAAAAATCCATAGATCAAACCGGATGCAAAACTGTCTCCTCCACCCACCCTGTCCATAATCTCAAGATCGGCACGATGCTCTGCCTCATAAAATTGGCCGTCCTGCCAACAGATGGCACCCCAATCATTGAGGGTCGCAGTCTTAACCGTTCGTAATGTGGTGGCGGTGGCTTTAAAATTGGGGAATTCAGTAACCACCTGTGTAATCATTTTTTTAAAGCTAGCCACTTCGATACTTGAAATCGCTTCATCTACACCCTCCACTTCAAATCCAAGGCAGGCAGTAAAGTCTTCCTCGTTTCCAATCATCACATCCACATTTCGTGCGATCGCCCGGTTGACCTCCTGGGCTTTTTCACTCCCGCCAATTGATTTCCATAGGGAGGGCCGATAATTTAAATCGTAGGAAACAACCGTTCCATGTTTCTGTGCTGACTGAACCGCTTCGGCTGTGACCTCAGCGGTGGATTCGGATAATGCGGCATAGATTCCTCCGGTATGAAACCAGCGAACACCCTGCCTGCCGAACAAATCATCCCAGTCGACATCACCAACTTTAAGCTGTGAGGCCGCGGTCAACCCACGGTCTGGAACACCCACTGCTCCCCGTATTCCAAATCCACGCTCCGTAAAATTCAGGCCATTCCTTACATCACGACCAAGGCCGTCATATGGAACCCATTTGATTAAGGATGTATCCACCCCACCCTGCAAAATAAAATCTTCAATCAATCGGCCAATTTCGTTATCGGCAAATGCAGTGACCACTCCGGTATCCATACCAAAGCACCTTCGAAGACCGCGGGCCACATTATACTCTCCTCCCCCTTCCCAGGCGGTAAAATTTCGGGCGGTTCGAATCCGACCTTCTCCTGGATCGAGACGAAGCATAATTTCACCAAGGGACACGAGGTCATATTGACAGTCAGATTTTGATTTAATTTCGAGGCTCATATTATTTCCTTTTTTAAATTATTCGTTTATTTGAAAATCACTGATTTCCCATTGCTCCGCACCACACTCCTTCGCGATATGATTAAATTCATTGATTTCCTTCTCTGAAAAAAGAAGCCCACCTGCTTTCTCGGATAACTGGGCAAACTGGGCCTCAATTTGACCCGGTATAATACACTTCTCATTTCCCTCGCCCAAAATATCTTCCAGAATAACTTTTATATTTTCAGACTGATTTCGTCCATGAGCGAAAGCCCCACTACTCAATGCTTCGGGGTGAATTACCTGAAAATAAAAATTGGGTGTATGCTTATCACCGTCCTCCAAATGCTTACTCCGAAGAGTAGGCTTGGATGCTCCGATGAACCCGGCAACCAATTCATTTATCAAAGATAAACCATACCCCTTGTGTGCTCCAAAAGGTTTTAGTGCCGAAACTTGGTGCGGGTCCGTAGTTTCATTACCCTCCGCATCAACCGCTGCTCCAATCGGAAGTGATTTCCCTTCCCTTTTGAGCTGCTGTACCCGCCCCATGGCAATAACCGAAGTCGCCCAGTCAATCACGATGGGATAGCCCAGTGCTTCAGTTGTAGGAAAACCCCATGAATGTGGGTTTGTACCCAAAGTTGGATTGCTCCCCATAAAAGGAACCACTTCTGTAATTGCAGCCGTACAATTAGTGTAGCCAATGTATCCCTTCTTGGCTGCCTCCATTACATATCCACCACCCCAAAGGTAATGAAAAGCCTGATCGACTGAGATTTGCCCGATCCCGTATTTATCTGCTAATTCGATACAGGCATCCATCGCCTCATAAGCAGTGGCTTGGCCCAATTTATACTGGCAATCCCAAACTTGGGAAGCTTCGAATCGGCTCTCTTTTTTAATGATTTGAGCCGAGGGTTTACATCCACCTACTTTCGATCCAAACAGGTCATCCAAATGTAATGCCTTTAATGCATTATGAGTCCGAATTCCATGATGTGTCGCGTAGGATGAAAAACGGGAGGCTGCCTCGCACTCTTCTTGGTCAAACCCACGCTTGGCGTAGGCCTGTTCAACCAGAGAATTATGAGTATCTTCTGGGACAATGTAAAATTTTTCTTCGACTGAATTCATTGTACTAAATAATTGGGGTAATTAATTTTGTTTAGATATGTTTGCTTACAGGAACATCGTTTGCCTGAGCACGGGGCTTTTCACCCTGCAGGGCAAGAATCAGGTTATCTGCTGCCATCCCTGCCTGCCTCTGTACAGACTCATAAGTCCGGGAGCCGATATGGGGTGTGATTACGGTGTTCTTTGCGCGTAACAAAGGATGATCAGCAGGAGGGGGCTCCACATCCAATACATCAGCCCCGTATCCGCCGACTGTTCCCTCCTTTAATGCATCAGCCAAGTCTTCCGTATTTACAATCTCTCCCCGTGCACAATTCAGGATAATCACTCCGTCTTTCATTTGTGCAATCTTCTCCTTGTTAATTAAGTCTCTTGTCTCATCGGTTAAATTGACATGCAGGCTTACCACATCCCCGGCACATAATGCCTCATCCATATTAGCAGCCCGTTTCACATCATATTTTCCCGCAAATTCCTCGTCCCAATAAAGATCAAAACCAACTGCGTTCATGCCAAATGCATTCGCCCGAATTGCCACTTCTTTTCCAATCCTGCCCATGCCGATAATCGATATGGTTTTACCCATAATCTCATTACCGGTTAACCGAACCCACTCACCAACTGAGCAATGATTCGCTTCGATTACTAACTGACGAGACAGCGCAAGAAGAAGTGCAAATGTATGCTCAGCCACTGTGGTATGATTCACCCCCGGGCAGAAAGTAAGGGGGATCTTTTTCTCCGTCACATAATCAACATCAATCTTATCCAGCCCAATTCCATATTTTGAAATTACCTTCAGCCTGGGCAGAGCCTTGTCAACCACTGCCTGAGTGATCTCGTCATCCCCGCAGATAAACCCGTCAACCTCCCCCACCAATTCAAGCATTCTGGATTCGGGTAACGGTCCGCGTTCGCAAATAAGTTCAAGCCCAGCATCCTTGAGTTTATGATGGTGTGGTCCGGGCGTATCTTGAAAAGATGTGGTGGTAAGCAATACTTTCATTGAAATTGAATTAAATTAGGGTCTAAAAGGCTTTACACGAGTTAACCTCGACGTCAATTTAGATCATACTGAGCATTAACTTAGAGCTCTAAATCCATCGATTGATTCAATGAAAATACTAGCAACCTTATTCCTTTCCCTTTTATTATCCGGACTTTACCTTCATGCGTCCAAGCAGGCTGAGGATGCGAAGTGGGTCAATTTATTCAACGGAAAGGATTTATCCGATTGGCACAACCCATACTCACACGGAGAGTTTAAGGTGGTAAAGGGAGTGATTGAGTTGGTCGCCAATAAAAAATTCTTTCTTGCCCACGATAAACAGGTCAGCGATTTCATCCTTGAGTCCGAAATTAAACTACCCCAAGGCAAAGCTAATTCCGGCTTTCTTTTCCGTTCTCAAAAAAGAGAAAACGGAAGTATGTTTGGCTATCAGGCAGAAGTGGATGGTTCTGATCGAAAATGGTCTGGTGGTTTATACGATGAAGGCCGCCGTGGATGGATTCACCCGAAAAAACCAATCGAAAATTCGTATAATAAAAAGAATTGGAAAACCGAGAGACAAGAAGCTTTTAAAAGAAACGAGTGGAACCACTATAAAATCCGATGCCAAGGGGAGCATATTCAAATTTGGGTAAACGGTGTAAAAACCACCGACCTGAAAGATTCAACCGATGCTAAAGGATTTATTGCCATTCAACACCATGGTGAAAAAGGCCAGGTTTATCGCTTTCGGAATATTAAAATCCTTGAGCTCTAATCTCTCGAACTTTTTTAAGGGATCAAAAAGAAATCATGAAATCTTACAAAATTGGAATTATCGGGGCGGGCGTAATCGCTGATTTTCATGCCCAAGCAATTCAGGCAATGGAGGGTGCTGAATTGGTTGCCGCTTTTGCCCGAAAGAATGATAAGGCAAAAGCCTTCGCAGATAAGTACGGTTGTTCGGGGTACTCCGACCTAAACAATTTTCTTCGCCATCCCGAAATGGAAGTGGTCACCATTTGCTCAGTCAGCGGAGCCCATCTTGAGCACGTAACCGCTGCTGCCAATATGGGCAAACATATCATCTGTGAAAAACCACTCGAGGTCACCACCGAACGGATTGATCAAATGATTCGGGTCTGCGAGGAAAACAATGTCTCCCTTTCTGGTATATTCCCGCGTAGATTTAATGATTCCACTGATATTTTCAAACAGGTAATTGAAAAGGGAAGGCTTGGAAAAATTGTCCTCTGTGACACTGCGATTAAGTGGTGGCGCTCACAGAAATACTATGACAGTGGAGCCTGGCGTGGCACCTGGGACCTCGATGGCGGAGGTGCCTTAATGAATCAATCCATCCATACAATCGATCTTATGCTTCACCTACTTGGTGATGTCTCTTCGGTCTCCGCATCCGGTGGACTGGAAGCTCATGAGGGCATTGAAGTGGAGGATATAGCCGTGGCCATAGTTGAATTTAAATCCGGAGCCCGTGGAGTTATCCAGGCATCGACTGCTTGTTTTTCGAATACCGGACTACCCGCCTCCATTCACATCTGCGGAGATCAGGGGTCCATTATGATGGTCGACGATAAGTTCTCCATTTGGGACTTAAAAAATCACCAATCTGGTGACGATAAAATTCTCGCTGAGCATGGAATTTATGAGGATACATCAGGTGCTGGTGCCGCAGACCCTAAAGCAATTGACTTTCTATGGCACCAACGGAATTTTGAGAATGCACTCCACGCACTCAGAAAAGGAGAAAAACCCGCAGTGGATGGCATGGAAGGAAGACGGGCTGTCGAATTAATAACCGCCATTTACAAGTCCATTCAAAATGGTGGATCCAAAATTTATCTATAACTCAAAACCAAACTTGTAAATGTACTTAACCGGTATCGCGGACGAAGCGTCCCAAAACATTGAAACTCAAATTGAAGTGACCCGACAACTCGGGTGGAACGCGATTGAATCACGTTTTATCGATGGCAAAAATATTCACGATTTGGGAGAAGAAGCATTCGACCAAGTCTGCAAAACCCTAGATGGAAGTGGTGTACATATCAACGCATTCGGATCGGCCATCGCGAATTGGGGAAAAGATGTGCGTGATGATTTCTCGATCACAGAAGCCGAGATTAACAGGACGATACCCAGAATGAAAAGACTCGGAGCAAGATTTGTCCGTATTATGAGCTACAAAGTCGTCGAAGGTGTCGAACTAATGGCAGAGGAAAGAATTAAACGCCTTAAACTCATTCTCGATGCCTTCTCTGCCGAGGGTGTAACCGTAGTCCATGAAAACTGTATGAACTACGGAGGAATGTGCTGGCAGCACACCCTAGAACTCATTGATGCCCTGCCCGGGATGAAACTTGTCTATGACACCGGAAACCCAGTCTTTAACCGGGACCATACAAAAAATGGCAAATCATGGCAGGACCCTTGGGAATTTTATGATAATGTGAAGGAACACATTGCCTATGTTCATGTTAAGGACTGCCTCAGCCCATCACCTGAAAATGGAAATAAAGAAGTATACACCTACCCAGGCGAAGGAAAGGGGCGTGTTCTGGATGTTATGACTGACCTAATGAAAAGAGGATACAATGGTGGCATTTCAATCGAACCGCACCTCGCTGCGGTTTTTCACGATGCAGATTCAAACTCCGGTTCCAAAGAGGATCCGATTGATATTTATCTAAAATATGGCCGACTACTAATGGACATGCTGGATTCGATAGGCTATCAGTATCAACCCTATCAGACCTGAAAAACTAGCAAAGGAATTGGTTTTCGTAATTCTTTAGTCCGCACATGAATAAAATCGCTGATTACTTGGTCGGATAAAACTCCACCGTAGTAAATTTTCTGGCCCCGTTTACCCGTGCCATCAAAATTCCATCCTTAACCACCGCCTCTGCTAAATCTTGATTTTGGGGATCCTGATCACTCCCGTTCTTCCGACTGATATCCTTTGTTACAATCCGGGCTCTATACTTAGTTCCCTCTTTTATCCCCTCGCCCCTGAAGTCAACCATGGAGTGTTCATTGTTGTAGTATCTTCCTGTCTGAATAGTCGAAGGAATGGAAATATCAATAAATCCGGTGCCCTTTGCCCCACTTGAATAAACCAACACCGTAAAGATTTTCTTTGTTCGATTGTACGACGAAATTTTGTACTGTTCTTCTCCAGTCATACCCGTGCCAGAAACTAGTATATCATTTCCAGACTCACCCTTAAGGGCATGCCGGATTACCTCATCTGATCCACCGGCAATCTGCGAATACCAGCGCCAGATATAATAATGCAAATGGTTTGGGTCGCCCGGATTGATATAGTTTTTCACAGTGAAGGGTAATCCACTTCTAGGCATTTCAACCGGTTGAAAAGTATCATCCGAACCACCACGCAAACCAACCTTGCGGGTCACAATATCAGGGCCGCCATCATTTGATGGAATCACCCATTCAGGTTTCAATTTTTTGATTCGGCCATTATAGTCTACTCTTTTGACTAACCCCATCGACCAGCGACTAGAATTATCGCACCAAGGCATGTTCACTGTATTCAAACCACGCTCCAAAACTTTTCCAAAAATCGTCACTGTCTTATCAAACGCATCCACTTCGTTTTTCACCCTGTCTTTATTCACATCATGATTATTGGATGAATTATCCCAAACGATCCACGACTCCGATGAAAGTATCTTTTTGGAAAAGTAATTCGCCTTATCTAATTTTGAACGGGCTAAATCATACTGAGTCCAACAATTAGGAATAATTTTACTATCCATTTTACCATACCCATTGGCATGATCTGATATATTTAGATTAAGCGCATCGACTACCCCCATCACTTCCTTATTGGCAACCAATTGACTGTAGTAATCATCCACTGCTTCCGCACCTTTTCCCTTTAAGCCCTCGCGGGAACCGCAAGGCTGACATGGAGAAGTCCCTGAAGTCGATATAATTACCGGAGTTTTTGGATCCGCATCATAAACTTTACGAATCGCCCGACCACCATTAGTAAAAATCTCATCGATAATAAAATCCATACCCGCTCCGTTCATCATACCCTGAAGGTTAACCTCATGGTATAACTGGTATGCATCTACCCTCCCTTTAAAGTGCTCGGCCATACGCTTGGTAAAAGCTGGATATTCACCTGCCCTTGGCTTCCAGGCCCCTGCTTTACCTGATTCAGATGCCCAACCTGGGCAGTGCCACATAACCAGTTCTGTTTTGACCCCACGTGCGACACATGCATCTACTGCATTTTCAATCGCTTTCAGGTAACCAGAAATATTTTTTTTATAATCCGTATGCTTCTTAGTCGGTTCTGCGGCATTCCAACTCACCCAAAATTGAGCATAGCTACTATGCTCGGAAATCAAGGGCCTGTTTGCATCATATCGATCACACTCCGCCAATCCAAATGGCTGCCAACGAACACCAATATGCATATGATCCGTGGTCCATGAATAAGGCTTTATCTCGTTAGCTTTCTTTGCCTCATCGGCAAATGAGTCCAATTGAAAACCCATAAATGAGAAAACCACCCAAAGAGCGGAAGGAAAAAACGAACGAATAGACATAATGGTATGATTGATGATATTTGGGAGCGAAAACAAACTCAAGAAGTCCTACGAAATTCTTGACATCGTAAAAAGATGAGAAGCAAAACAAAATTTGATTACGAAGTGAAGCCTGAAAGCAGATTTTATCTAAGGTGACTTTGATATTTCTTTATAATCGTCGAATATATCTGAGTAAATTTTCGATAGTTATTTGCGAATTTTGGTTACAAAAATGTGGCTAATTTTTTATTATCTCGACGGAGTGTGCAAAGTGGCAAATAAGGTATAAGCTTATTATTTAGACCGACTCTTTTTAATATCAATTCTCATTTTCAACCATCTTACATTACAGTGCATCGAACCATGAATAATCCGCTGAACATCCTCAAGCAGACTTATGGTTACGGGGAGTTTCGTGGTCAGCAGGCGGAGATTATTGATTATGTGAACGGGGGAGGAAGCGCTTTTGTGCTCATGCCCACCGGAAGTGGGAAATCACTCTGCTATCAAATTCCCTCACTCTGCAGGGACGGGGTTGGGGTCATAATATCTCCCCTCATCGCACTAATGCAGGATCAAATTACTGCCCTCGAACAGCTCGGAATTTCGGCAGGAGCGATTAATTCTGGTATGCCGTACGGAGAAGTACTCCAGGTCAGGCAAAAACTGGAAAATAATCAGTTGGATTTATTATATGTCGCCCCAGAACGTCTGGTCATGGAAGAGTTTCTTGAAATATTAGATCAGGTAAATATCGCATTATTTGCAATTGATGAGGCGCATTGCGTGTCTCAGTGGGGGCACGATTTCCGACCGGATTACACCGCGCTCTCCCTCCTCGCCAACCGGTTTAAGGAAATTCCAAGAATTGCCCTTACCGCAACTGCGGATCAGGCCACACGTAAGGACATCGTAGATCGGCTAAAACTTGCTGAGGGAAAAACTTTCATTGGCGGGTTTGACCGGCCCAATATCCACTATTCCATTTTGGAAAGAAATAACCCAAAAAAACAGGTTTATGATTTTATCAAGAACCATCACTCGGGGGACAGCGGTATCATATATTGCATCTCAAGAAAAAAAGTGGAGGACATGGCCGAGTGGTTACAGGGAAAGAATATCAATGCCCTGCCCTATCATGCCGGACTTACCCCAAAAGTAAGGAGCCGAAATCAGGACCGTTTCCTTCGTGAGGATAACATTATTATTGTCGCCACCATCGCCTTTGGCATGGGGATTGACAAGCCGGATGTGCGTTATGTCGCCCACATGAATATCCCAAAGTCAATTGAGGCATATTATCAGGAAACCGGGCGAGCGGGAAGAGATGGACTACCTTCCAATGCCTACATGATTTATGGAATGGATGATGCCGCGATGCAGCGAAACTGGATCGAAAATTCAGAGGCTCCAGATATTCAAAAACGGATCGAACGTCAAAAACTCAATGCACTACTCGGTCTGTGCGAGGCCGCAATCTGTCGTCGTCAAATACTACTTGAATATTTTGATGACACCTGTGAAGCCTGCGGGAATTGTGATACCTGTGACACTAAACCAGAAACCTTTGACGGTACAATCGCAGCCCAGATGGCACTCTCCGCAGTCTTCCGAACCGGACAAAGATTTGGAATGGTCTATGTGGTCGATGTATTGATGGGAAAGGAGGATGAACGTATTCAACGATTTGGACACGACAAGCAGAGTACCTTTGGGATCGGGGACAAGCTGGGCAAGAATGAATGGCAGAATATTTTCCGCCAGTTGGTTTCCCAAAATCTGCTCATGGTCGATGTCAATGAACACAACGGAATCAAGATTACGGAGAAAGGATTTCTCTTTCTAAAAAAGAAAGAAAGTGTCAACTTTCGTAAACTTACTGAGAAGCAGAAAGCCAGTAAAGAAAAACCCTCACGCAAAGCCAAGATTGAACTGGATAATGATTTGGATCAGACCCTTTATGAAAACCTAAAGTCTGCCCGGCAGCAAATGGCAAAAAAGAGAAGAGTACCCGCTTACGTGATCTTTCACGATAAAACCTTGATCGAACTTGCAAAAACCAAACCCCAAAGTTTTGAAGAAATGCTCGACATCAACGGAATTGGGGAGGCGAAATTAAAGAAATTTGGGCAAACTCTACTCGATGTGATACTTGCAACCTAATTATATCTCCCTAGCATTGAGCAAAACCTCGGCACACCCTGCTTGAGTAATAACTCTATATCACTCGCTTGCATTTATCATTCCTACCCCCTTCTATTTTTCTTTTCGATAACCAATCGGATCGAATTGAAAATTAGAATATTCAATATTACCCGAAATAAAAAAGTCCCTGTTGTAAGATTAAACTCAATAAAATCTCTTACTTTTTAAGTTATTAAAAAAAATAGGCTAATTATAATTTTCTTATAACTTAGTAGTTTTGATCACAATGATTAAACTTTTTAAAACTTTTTTGTAATAAAACTTATCTATACGACATTCTATATTTTGATATGTTTATAAATTTAATAGATCGGTTCGGAACAACATTAAACCTAAGCCAAAATGAAGCCCTTGA
>JABGWZ010000177.1 GCA_018675995.1 Opitutia bacterium
ATTTACTAAATTACAGAAATAAAAGGGTCTTTGAAACTTTGGTGGAGGTGGCGGGAATCGAACCCGAAGCACCATGTGCCGAAAGCCCTGTATCCATCAAGGATTCAGACTTTCCAACAGAGGCGTTGACTGAGATATTGACTGAGATTTCTGGGACAGACCGTCAAATATTGACCCGAATTGTCGAAAGATGGGGAAGTCTCAGCGAGGAGTTAAAGAAAGCGGTTTTGAGAGTGGTGGGGTAGCAAAATATAAAAATTTCATCAAGTTGACTTCATGGAGTACTCGCTGATAAAATTTGCTCTTATTCAAATCATGAAACTGAAATTTGCATCATGGAACATAAATTATCGGAACTTCACAAGTAAACATCTTGATTTCATAAATTCTACAGATTGTGATGTCATTGCACTGCAAGAGTGTAAGCAAAGTTTTTTTGATGATCTAAAAGAAGAGAAACTCTTCTCCTTCGGTGATTTTTCATTATTACTACGTCCTCCAGAAGCAGAAGATGGAAAATCTAGGAATTTAGGTTGTGCAATCTTTTCTAAGCATAAAATTAAAACTTCTTTCGTCGTTCAAGAGGTTGCTTTTCCTGAAAGAACTTTAGTCACACAATGCAAATTTGGTGAAAGTTTGATTCAATTTTGTAGTTTTCATATTCCACCAGGATCTAGTTGGGGTAAGATTAAACCTGAGACATTCAAAATACTGGCGAAATGGCTAAAAGCTCAAAAAAAACCAATGGTACTTGGAATTGATGCAAACGCTCCAAAATCGGATAGAATAAATATAGCGGAAAATGAATGGTGGTGGAAAGATGAACCAGTTTTCTTAGGAGCAAAACCTGAACATCATCTAGAAGATGTTTTCAGAAAATTCCTTAATAGAACACCTGAGAAACTAGAAGAAATACAAAAGTTGCGTCCAGATGGACCACTTGCAGTCTCTTATATTCGAGGCAATAAAAGAAAATATACACCCTCTCGCTATGATTTTATCTATGCTACTCAAGATATCGGAGTAATAAATGTGAAATATCTATATGATGAAGCTATTGAAGCTGGTAGTGATCATGCTTTAGTATTGGCAGAGTTGGAATGTTGAAATGAATCAATCTGAATTGCTGGAATCCCAGTCCGACTGAGGGTAGGTTCCTTGAACGCATCTGTCCTGCTGAGGAAGTTGTATGTGCATAGGCAGATAAATTTACAATCACGAACGGCTTTAAGACCGTCAAATGCTGACCCGAATTGTCGAAAGATGGGGGAGTCTCAGCGAGGAGATGAAGAGGGCGGTTTTGAGGGTGGTTGGGTAGGGAGTTTTATAACTATTATGATTAAGGAGTAGATGTTTATTATGTAGATGAACAGCGATCTGATTTGCTTATTTCTCATCTAGCTTTTCGTCAGATAACGCTTATGATTATATTCCCAAACTATAACTACATGCTGACATTCTACCAATTCACCGATAGGAGCTGTTTTCGCAGCGGTTAGCCCAACCTTACTAGCTACAACAAATTTGTTATAAAATAGGTTTTCAGAGCTATTAGTACATTACCTTTATGTGAAGAAGCTCCTCTTTCCAGTTTTAACTTTAGTGACATTGATCGGCTTATTGCTTTTCAGTGAAGGAATTGCTGCCCAATTTAGCAAAAACTTAGAGGCAGTTGCCAAAATCTATCTTCGCTACGGCTTGCAAACAGCGATTTGGCTTTCAGGAGCACTCGTTGTAAGTCGCTTGATTGAGGTTGTATTGTGGGATCGTTTATCGAAACGCTTGCTTTCTAAGGAACCACCTAGGATTTTTAAAGACATTATAACTCTGCTTGTATTCACAGTCGCCATTTCAGGGATTGTTGCAACAGTCTTAGACCGCTCCATTACAGGGTTATGGGCAACTTCTGGCATACTTAGTCTAGTGGCGGGTTTCGCCCTCAAAGACATGATACTGGATATTGCATGCGGAGTTGCCCTCCAAATGGAAAAGCCTTTTTCCACTGGAGATTGGGTCGAAATTCAAGGCAATCGAAGGGAAAACCATGTCGTCGCATGTGTAACTGAAATCAACTGGCGAACTACCAGATTCAAGACTACCAGTAAAAATCTTGTCGTTATCCCTAATCGCAAATTGTGTGACGCCACTATTACCAACTTTCGAGCTGAAGATCCGACTTGTCGAGTGGATATCTTCCTCGTATTTGATCCAGCCCTTCCCCACAAAAAGGTTTCAGATGCATTGATCGACGGAATGCAGGAGGTTGTGGACGGGGAAAAAATCCTCCATAAACCTGAACCCGAAGTTAGACTTGGGGACTGCAACTTGGC
>JABGWZ010000112.1 GCA_018675995.1 Opitutia bacterium
ATAATGCCCATTTCAGTAATATGAAAGTGAGCCGGCACCTTTTTGTTATTTGGTAGAACAAACTCTACTTGATTGAGTTTGGATAAGCTTTTTTTAAAATCTTCAATATTCATCTAATAAATAAGCTATAAAAAGAATCCAAATCTTCAAATTAAAAGTAATGCACTTGCTATTAAGGTCCTATTTATTATTCGATGGAACAATGAAATTTCTTATTCCAGCTTTGTTTATTATTTTTTTCTTTGTATCGGGTTGCCTGAATTTAAATGAAGAAAATACAGATGAAAATGTTGTTACGGATCAAGAATCTGCCCTGGCACGGAAAAAAGAGATAAAGGAATTAAAACTAAAAGTAGAGACTTTAAAATGGGAAAATGCCCGACTTTCCCTCAAGTTAATCTCTGTTAATGGAGCGGCATTGGTTTTGGATAAAAGAACTGGCTTATGGCATCATGATGTTGATAGGATGCCATTTACAGGGCGGGCGACCGAAGTCTTTCCAAACAGTTCACCTAGAGGAGAAGCTGATTTCCACAAAGGCCTTAAAGATGGAATGGAAAGATTTTGGTGGCCGAATGGAAAACTGAAAGAAGAAGGCCAATGGTTTGCCGGCAACGCAAATGGTGTTTTCAGGGAGTGGAATGAAAGGGGAGAAATGCTTAAGATAGTTCGTTATAAAAGCGGACAACTCATTGATGTAATTTACGAAAGACCCCTCTCTGTTCAGGAGTGATTAATTAGCAAATGATAGACTGGTTGGCAGAGGAACCTGCCCCATGAATTTTGGTCGTTCAGTGAAAATTGGCCCTTTTGATGACATGAGTGCGTCTTTTACAATTATTTGGTAAGCTCGCATCGGATCCCCATAGGAAAAAGTGATTATTAGGTCGAGGCGCTGGTTTGGGTTTCTCTCATAACCATCTTCATGATTTATGACCGTTAAAAGACCACCGGCTTTCTTTTGGTCAGGTGAGAAGTAGAAAAGTTTGTCAGGGGACTGGGAGTTAAATCGAATAAGTACATCTCCCTGACCCGCACCATTATTGGTAATTCCATCATCAAAGCTTTTATCTGAGTCTTCATTTACAGTACCAATCATAAATGCTTTGGAATAGGTTAATTTATCCAACACGAAACGGTAATTCAGGTCGCGGGCCAAAAAAAGGCTATTGTTGCCGTCAATATTAAGGTCTTTTTTAATAAGGAATCGACCTTTTTCCCAACTTACAGGCACAAGGACTTCAACGGCGACCAATTTTGTTACCTTCCATTGAATACCATATTCTTTGGCTTCGTTAACAATTGGTAAAAAGTCATCATTCCGAATTTTCGCTTTTGGATAATTCGCCAAATGCCTGAGTTCCTTTCTCCACAAATGTTGAAAGGCCAAGTTCCATTTTTGAGAAAAAGTGAAATTTTCAGGAAATTCCCCTTTATATTGCTTAATTAAACTATCTTTGATGTTTTTATTATTAATTTGGAATAAAAAAGTTTTAAATTCCTGTTCATTCAAAGAAAAGATGGAGTGGTTGTAGAAGGAAATAAAGTCTTCATTTTTAAAAGATTTAAAAATATCCCTCCCCAAAATTTCCATAGGATGGCTTTGTGCGTTACTTATGTAAAAAGTTGAGAATAATAAAATTTTTAAAGTTATAATTTTGCAGACGCATCTCATGACTCAAAAAGTAGTGAATTCTATCTCTTCATACAAGCGAGAAGATATATATATTACTTGGTTTAGTATTAGCAGGTGGGAATATTTAAACAAAATATTGAAAATAAGAAATATGGTTCATCAATTGCTAATGCTTGAGTTAAGATGAAAAGAATAAGACCATTTGATACCAGGCAGTTGGAAGCTTTTGATATGCTTTGTAGGACTGGCAGCTTTACGAAGACAGCGAAAAATCTTTTTTTAACCCAATCTGCAGTAAGTCATTCAATGAAGAACCTTGAGGAAGAGGCAGGTTGTAAATTGCTCAGAAGACAAGGAAAAAAAGTGGCTCTAACAGAAGCAGGTGATCGATTATTGAACTTCGCCCGTCCTTTTCTCGATGAAATGGAAAATTTGCGTCAGGAATTAGATGGATTTGAAAAATTCGGAGGTGGTAGAATTCGCTTGGGTGCAAGTGCACAGGCCTGTCGTTTTCTACTGCCACCCTTATTGAAAAAGTTTAAAAAAGTACATGAGAACTGTCGTTTTGAAGTGAAGTGTGAGGATACGCCGGTTTGTATGGATGCTCTTGAAGATGGAAGCCTTGATCTGGCAATAACCCTCTGCCCATACAATTCATCTGACATAGACTTTGTGCCGTGCTTTCGCGATGAACTTAGAGTTGTCGTTCAACCATCCCATGAGTGGGCTAAAGCAGGGAAAGTTGATTGGGAATCTGCCTACAGAGAGAGCTTTATTCTATATAACCGAAACAGTTACACATTTCGTATTTTGACTGACTATTTAGACAGGCTTGGCTTGCGATTGTCATCTTTTATGGAAATCAGTAGTCCGGATGCTAGCAAAGAACTCATTAAGGTTGGTATGGGCGTTGGGATTTTGGCAGATTGGGCGATAGAAGAAGACTCAAAAAAAGGCGACTTAACAAGTTTGCCATTGGGACTGAAAAAATTGACTCGGACATGGGGAATTTCGGTACGAAAAGGAAGAAGGTTAAACAAGGCGGAACGGTTATTTATAAACATCGCTGAAGAATCGGGCAGTCACTGGATGGTTAATCGCTCGCTTTAGCTTTGCTCCAAAGGTTGACTTAGGCTTCAGTCGCATTGTAACAATATGTATGCGCTTTATTTGTCTTTTTGCCCTTTTTCTAATTATAGGTTGTACATCGCAAACTGATTATGCTGGCAAAAATTACCCCAAAAAATTTATCCTGCATGCAGCAGATGATGTACTTGAATCTTTAAATGGAAACACATTTACAGCTAATGTCCGGGGTATTCATCCGGTTTTTGGAAATGCAATTAGGATCAAGGTAAGGGGATTAAGTGCAAATTCTATTACTGATTTAGATACAGAGAAAGCCACTGTTGCTTTTCGCCAATGGCATAGGTTTACTGCTTTAATTAAAGAGGCGGAAGTGATTGAATTAAGAGACTTAGAGCGAGGTAAAAAAGGGTTTTGGGTATGGGCTGATGTTTATATTGATGGCGTTTTATTAAAAGATGCTGACTGATGAAACTTGCAGGGAACTCCGAAATAAATCAAATTTAGGCATGTTTAGAAAAATATTTTTTACCCATTACTTATTTCTTTTGGTAGGTTCGTTGAGTATTCTACTTGCACAGGCTCGGTCTCGAGAAGGAGATGCCCGTACATTTAAGTTGTCCCCTCTGGTTAAAGTAACATCTGTACCTAAGCCAACTATGAATGCTGGGCGGTTAGGAGTGGATTTACTCATGGATGGAAAACTGCCAAAGGATGGCTGGCGTTCAACCTGGACAGCATGGTTTAAGGTTGATCCGGTAATCAGCTTTGACTTAGGAGCAGAGAAAAATATTGGAATTATCCGAATTTTCTTTCAACCCACTGATCGCACAGATGAGTTGGCGGAGGTAAAAGTCGAGGTAAGTCGCGATGGTAAAAATTATTTGGAGTTCAACGAATATGTAGACTTTAAGACTGAAAAAGGGAAAGGTGCATGGGCTGAGATTGACCTTCGTTCAGTTAAGGCAAGGTTTTTCCGCTTGTCGCCTAGATTTCAGGGTTGGGGACATTTGTGGGGAGAGGTTGAGTTCTGGGAAGTAACAGGTTAATTTATTCCGGTTGCTCTGCAACTGGTTGATTAGTATTCCAAAAATCCTCTAAACTTTGGCTGTTCCCGGTTTCTGCTTTGTAAATTTTATTGTTCTCATTCCGTAAGCGGAAAACCTCCCAAATCAAAAATATATTAATGAGAATCGAAGCACTAAGAACAATGGCTAATTTTACTTTCAGTTTTGTTTTCATAGGTTTGATTTGGATTTTATCGATAAGAAATAGTAATCTGTATGTTTGAGAGGATTATTAGAGGGGCAACAAATATGTTTCCTGTTTGGTCAGTCATAATAGGCATCCTTGCTTTAACACGCCCCGAATATTTTCTTTGGTTTGGGAAAGATACTATTGGGTATGGGTTGGCGATTATTATGCTCGGCATGGGAATGACTTTAGAACTTAAGGATTTTTTACAGGTTTGGAAAAGCCCAAAAATAATTGGGATTGGAGTTTTTGCCCAATATTTAATTATGCCTGCTTGGGGAGCTCTTTTAGCTTGGGTATTTAAACTACCTGACGAATTGGCTGTGGGTTTAATTTTAGTTGCTTGTTGTCCAGGTGGTACAGCGTCCAATGTCGTTGTTTTTTTGGCAAGAGCAAATCTTGCCTTGTCGGTAAGTTTGACGACATTTTCCACTTTCTTCGCCGTAATCTTTACTCCCTTGCTCGCTGGTCTTTATGCTGGTAGATATGTGCCAGTGGACTCGTGGGCATTATTAAAAAGCATTTGTCTAGTGGTCCTATTACCAATTGTGGTTGGTTTATTATGGAAACGTTACTTCGAACGCAGTGCCAGGAGGATTTCCATTTTTTCTCCTTTAGTTTCAGTCCTTTTTATTCTTCTCATAGTTGGTTTTGTTTTAGCAGCCAAAAAAGAGATTATACTCGAACATTGGTCCACTTTACTTACTTTAGTTGTGCTATTGCATTCTGGTGGTTTTCTGCTTGGTTATCTTACAGCTTTTGGACTCAAGTTAGATCAAAAAGCATGCCGTACATTTTCAATAGAAATAGGGATGCAAAATTCCGGTTTGGGGATGGCATTAGCGAGTAAGCATTTTTCCCATTTTCCAATTGCACCAGCACCCTGTGCATTAAGTGCAGTGGTACACTGTATTATAGGCAGTGTATTGGCTGTTTTGTGGAGTCGTAAGCAAAAGTAATAGGCAGTCTGAATTAAGTTTTCCTTTGTAAATTGCAAGTGATTGATATCAAGAGTATATTCCAATTCAAGCTATAAAATGAAAGATTTGCCCCCCCATATCCTAAAACCGGAAGTCCACTGGCAACGAGCCCAGGGATATCTTGATTTGGGAATGTATGAAGAGGCAAAAAGGGAATTGCGAGCATTGCCGGATGAAGAACCTTGGGCAAAAAGATCAAAGGTTTTTTTGCTGAGCATTCAACAAGAGTTACAGAACTGGGAAGAGGCTCAAAAAATAGCGAGAGGATTAAGGTATGAGTTTTCAGAGGAAGTGGACTGGTGGATAGCGGATGCTTACGCAACCCGTCGTCATGAATCAATTACTGAAGCTCAATCTATTCTATTGGAAGGTCTTGCGTTGCACTTTGATGATGGATTGATCCGTTTTAATCTGGCTTGTTACGCTTGCGTTTTAAAAAGTCCAGGCGAATGTCTTGATTTTTTAAAGGAAGCAGTTAAGAGAGATGAAAAATTCAAACTAATGGCTTTGGAGGATGAAGATTTGGCTGATGTTCGCGATGCATTGCTCAAATTAGGGTGGGGGAGGGTATTGACATAAAACAAAGACTGTCCGGATTTACTCTGGTTGAATTATTAGTGGTCTTGGCGATCATAGGAATTCTACTCGGACTTATGTTTAAGGGGTACTTTTATGTACTTGATAAACAGGCTCACAAACAGGCCCAGGTGGAATTGAAAGCCCTGCGGGTGTCGATAGAAAACTATCGAAGATCGTTTAATGGATATCCGACTTGTCCACAAAAAGTTTGTACACCGGGAGAATGTTTGTTTCTGTCACTTGCCGGTTTTCATAATGAAAAAGGCACCTTGGAAATGCCTCCCTATCCGCCAACTATTTCCACTCATTTATTCGGCTATGATCTGGAATCCTACGATGTTACCAAAGTTCCTGATATTGAACATAACGAGGGCAAGTCGCTTATGCTTTGGCTTTCAGATATGCTCGGGAAGGATGTGGCATTCAAGGATCCCTGGGGCAACGAGTATGCCTATGAATATCCCAAGGAAGATGGTGGATTCGGCTATCGACTTTTTTCAATGGGCCCAGACGGAAAAACTGGAGAGGCTGAATGGGAAATCGATGATTTGGAGTAAGGCTTAGTTTAGCGCACATTTTTCTCAAGTAAACGATTTCTAATTTCCAATAGTGGAGCAAGTTCTGGACTATCAGGGTTATCCGAAATTAAAAGATCTATATCCTGCATGGCATCGTGATATTCACCTTTCCCATAATTGAGCATTGCCCGCATCGCTCGGTTATATCGGTCAGATGGATCGATAGCAAGAATGGCGTCAATGTATAATATCCGAGACGAAGTTCCCTCCTGGTTCCCCCCGAAATGAATCAGGTTACGAATCATGCGGGTAATAATATCTTTTTTCTTTGAAGGAATGAAATCCCGCTCGCTTAATTCGATTCCGACAATTTTCGCAGCTTCTTTTCGTGTGACAATTTTTCCACCGAACGGATCAATTAAAATTTCCTTGGAATCACTACCTACTTTTTCTCTGTACACAGCAATGAAATGACCGGGTAGTCCAAGTCCGCTAACAGGTAAATCAAGTCGATTAGCAAGTTCGATAAAAAGTACGGATAAAGTAATGGGCAGTCCTTCCCGGTCATCCATTACCTCGTTCATGTAGCTGTTTGAAGGATGACTGTAGTCTAGGGTACTGCCATGAAATCCCATTTCTTGGAATAGTTGATGCACCAGTATTTTTAATTTTTCTTCGCCTGATGCCTGTTTTGGAAAATGAGCAGAAATTTGAAGTGCAATATTTTCTGCTTTTTTCAGGTAGGCTTCCATGTCAAAATCCGGATTTTCCAGACGGGCAATCAAGAGAGCTGAGCGTAGTAGGTCGACAGAGCTTTCATCTTCATGTGCAAGTGACCTAGCAAGTTCATCGATGCTTAACCGTTCCCTGATATTCTGTGATAGTGTATTTAATTTTAGACTTTGCTTTTTTAGCATGGCCGCCTGATCAAGAAGGGCTTGAGGAACTTGGTTTCCAAGTTTTATTAAGCGATCATAATCTTCCTTAGGTAGGCGTTCCAATTTAGCTAGATTCCTTGTGAGTTTTCTAACTTTCTGACGAGTTTCCTGAGTAATAACTGAAGATGGAATCCGCCTCGCCTGTTTGAAGTTTCTAAATTCAGCCGTGGGCGAACGAAATTTACACAGACCCACCCGACCAGCAATAAGAGATTCATCAATCACTTCAATTACAGCCTCATCATTGACAAAGCAGGTAATTTTACCCTCTCCTTCTACTT
This sequence comes from Opitutia bacterium, assembly GCA_018675995.1. Lineage (GTDB taxonomy): Bacteria > Verrucomicrobiota > Verrucomicrobiia > Opitutales > Seribacteraceae > Seribacter. Next base: position 7,273 of record JABGWZ010000112.1, read on the forward strand.
TCACCCGCAAGCGATTCCATTGATTTGGCCGATATGCTGGAGAGGTAACCGTATTTAGAATATTCCAGGAGTAAACACTTTCTCCTTCAAAGCAGGTCAGTCTAAGTGATTTGTTAGTCGGATAAAAACCGTAGTGCTTATTTTTTCCGTCAGCATGGAATACCAGTCCAGCGGCACCACTTTCGTCATCCATTCGTACCTCAACCTCTACCTCATAGGGTGAAGGTATAGCTGGTAATGCAGATAGACAAAGCATTCGCCCTCCAAATCCAGAACCCAGTCCTTCTGCGGTAATAATTCCGGCTCTTTGCTTCCATGTACCTGCCATAATAGATTCCCAGTCTGCTTTGTCCAGTGCTCCAATGGTAAGCCACTTTTTCATTGGAATAGGATTTTGATCCTCAAGTAAAAATTTAAGTTGATTGACGGGCACCCCAAAACCCATTGCGCCACCAGATTTGATTGCTAGGATAGAAACTACTTTGCCATCCAAGTCGAGTGTCGGACTCCCGCTGCTTCCAGGCTCAATTGGTATTGCAACCTGGACCAAAGGTCTTCCGTCCCCAATTTGAAGTTCCCTAATCGCGGAAATAACACCACGAGTTACACTATGACTGAAGCCCAATGGGTTACCAATTGAAAAAACCGACTGTCCGGGAGTAATTCGGTCAGAGTCACCAAGTTGTAAGGCAGGTAAGCCAGAGGTATCAATTTTTACAAGTGCGAGGTCATTTTCACGGTCTATTGCAAGAATTTCCTTTGGAGAAAAAGATTTTCCGTTGGCAAACCTGATTTTAAAATCCCGATGTTCTCCAATTACATGAAAGTTCGTGGCAATTATTCCATTCGGACTAACCACAAACCCCGTCCCCCGACCACCTTCTCTCCCAATGCGATCCACGCTCTCAACAACTACAATTGATGGTTTGATTAATTTTACGAGATTTTCAAAGTCTTCCGCTTCCCGTTTGGCTTGTTGTAAGGAAGATAGTTTTGACGAGTTTAAATCATCAAATTCTCGTCCATTCACTAAACCTGAGCATATAGGTATGGATAAGATTAAAAGTAAAAAGTATTTTCGAGGTTTGTGCTTTATATACATGGAATTTATTAATCTTTAAGCTATACTTATGAAAGTCAAGTTTACCAGTGATTGACATTTTCGATTGTCAGGAAATTATACTTCTCCCAAACTAAGTGTTTTAAGTAATCCGGATTTAAAATTTTGCTAAAACAAAACATAAGGAAGCATGTAAGTTAGTCGTTCTAAAAACTTTGTCTGTAAGGCCATAGTTCCACAATAAACCTAGATTTATAATAGTCAGAACTAATTTGAATGTGTACTTTAAAATTATGAAAAATAGTTTCGTTATCTCCGTCATTTTGTTGATTTCATCGGTGTCCTGTTTGTCAGTTGAGTTTCCCTTTCGTTCATGGACATCAACTTCAGGTGTTAGAATAGAAGCGCGCCTGATCGGTAAGAATGGAGATAAACTGACAATCGAAAGGAGCGACTCGAAACAATTTATTTTTCCACTATCCCTCGTGTCCAAGGCTGATCAGGATTATGTTCGTTCGGCCCTGATGAGTACGCTTCCACTTTCCAGCGGTCAAGGTGTAAGACCATCGTTTAACCAAGTTGGTGCTAAACAAAATTCAGCTTCGCTTCCGATTTGGAGCCCCACTGTAATTGAGAAATGGTGGCTTACGCATGAGAATGGCGACTGGAATGAATTATCTGTCAAAATGATGGTTGATTTAAGATTAATTTGGGCGACCAAAGAAACAAGATCACTCCGTGAAGGGAGAGATTTCTTTTCCTGGTTTGATCATTGGCGCTGGCTTACACTATTTAACAAGTTGGATTCAACAAAGGGAGCTGATCAGTTGAAAGATACATTTGTAGAAGTCGGAAAAAATGCCTCTTTGCAAAAGATATTCCTGAAGGCCTTACATCCAAACGATCAACAGGTTCGTGCTCTTGAAATATTTCTTTCGATTGCCAATGATCATCCTGACTTAATAGAGAGATATTCTGCTTTGGCGGTGGCGTATGCTGTTGTTTTTGATCAACCCTTTCCCAGGAATTGGCCTCACCATCAGGTTTTATCCAAAGATGTCCCCATCGATCCAGCTCTTCCTTCCAAAAGGTTTGGCGACATGGTCGAAGCTAACCTAGGGAGAAAACTAGAGTACGATCCGAGCCAGTTGTCGGTAACTGAATTAAAGTTTGTAATCGATCATCGCCTACCTGTCAGCGAACTGGAATGGGCTCGTGAAAGTGTTAAGTTTAGAAGGTCAAGTTTTGGTAAAATTTTTTCATCTATAGTTTATGATCGACCGCGACTGGACGGGGCTGTCTTTAGGTGGCCTTATGGGGATTATTCACTTTCCTCCATCCAGGAAAAGGGTGGGATTTGCGTGGATCAGGCATACTTTAGTTCGATGGCGGGTAAGGCAAAGGGAATTCCCACTCTTACTTTTGTGGGCCAGGGTAGTGGAGGTGGGCATGCATGGTTTGGTTTTTTGAAAAATCCTGGTCGGTGGGAAACCGATTGTGGACGGTATGAAACCCAAAACTATCCAGTGGGTAATGCAATTGATCCGCAATTATGGAAATTAATCACTGATGATGAACTGGGAGCCCTGGCTAGGGGAGAAAAGAATCTAAGTGGGTTTCGTGGAAAAGCGGTTGATTATTTTGCATGGGCACTGGCTAATCCGGATGCAGAGTTTTATCGTGAGTCTCTTAAGCGTGCCCGCACCCTTCACCCTGCCTATGTTGACGTATGGAAGAAAGAGGCTACTTGGGTCGAAGCAAAACTTACAGATTTGCGAGAAAAACGAAATTTTTGGGATGCCTGGCTCAAGGCATTTTCGAATACGGTCGATTTGAAAATTGAGGGGCAAAAGAAACTGGCTGATGTGTATGATGAAATGGGGAATCCTAGGCAGGCAGAACGAATAAGAAGTTTAATCGTGAAGCAAAACCGTTCAGGTAGGTTTGACTTGGCGATTAAGGAGGGGGCAGAGCAAATAATGAACAAGCTTGAGAAAAAACTCTGGGCTGATGCCGAAAAAACTTATGAAAGAATGGTCAAGGATTTTGAAAAAACTGCTGGAGGAGAATTGTACTACAACTTGGTCCGTCCTTATGTTGAGTCTCTTGCTCGAAGCGGTCGGAAAGAACAGGCCATGGATGCGATTGAATACCTTAAGAAGAGAAATGTATTGGATTTAGGCCCCGGGAGTATTATTGGGCTTGAAATGCAAAAATTACTTCAGAAAATTAATTAATTTTTAGGCAATAAACCAAGGTATTTTTGGAAAAGTGCGTCTGACTTGGCAGATTGTTGATCAACTTTATTTTTAACTAGATTAAATTCTTTTAGCCGAAGTGCCTCCTCAGATTTAGCCTTTTGTAGGATTTGCTCTTTTTCTTTAATCTGGTTCGGTGTCGTTTCAAGTAGCTTTACTGAGAGGGTAAGATTATTTTCGGCCAGGGTGACTACTTCCCTTGACTGAAGGATTTCCTGTTCCTTTGCTGCCAGGAGATTTTCCGTTTCAGCTAGATCTTTTTTGAGTAAAGATAAAGTTTCCTGAAACTTATCGCTGGCCTGTCCCAAAGTGGACTCAGGTTTCTGAGCTTTGGACTTATTTTTGGCAAGTGTAGCCAATCGATTAACATCCTGAATAAATAAGTTTTTATCTGCCCTGACCTGCAAAACTGAGACCTTTCTTTTTTCGGTCTCGATCAAGTCATTTTTTTTCTGAGCGATCAACTCCTTATTCAGGGCAATAATTTTAGGTAATTTCTGTAATGACTCAGAAATATTTTCAAAAGCTTTTTGTGCAGAGTTTTTGAGTGCCCTTGACTCATTCAGCATAACCCCGTACCCATTCAATTCCGATTCTAACTTCCTAAGATTTCTCAATTCCATATGACGCTCAACATTAATAATTTCAGCATTCCAGCGTGAGACTTCAAGTTCAGCCTCTTTGAAATTCTTTTCAGCCTCAACAAATTCAGTCAGTGGTTTTTTTGAATTCTCCTCTACTTTGTTTAATGCCTGCTGACTTTTGACAACATTAGTTTTTGCTATGGAAAGTTGAGTTTTGGATTCATTGAGAATTGTAATTTTATTATTTCTTTCAATGTCTATTTTTTTCTTTTTCTCCAAAGCTGAATTGTAAGATTGGATTGTTGCTGAAAGATTTCTTTCGGCGGTAGTTACATTTTGCTCGATAGGTTTTTTACTCAGTAATGTCTGATTTACAACGCTTTGCTGCTTCTTAACTTGTTCAGTTGACTGAGCAACTAAAGCTTCAAGACTTTTCGTTTTTTTGACGGAGGCGACAAGCGGTTGGGTGTTATTTGAATCTTTTGCCACAGCAACTATCTTTTGGTGTGCTTCTTTTTGAAGGGCGAGCAGGGCAGTTCGTTCCTTTTGCTTATTAGATTCAATAGTTAATGTTTGATTCTCCTTTATCAGTTTCGCACCCAGATTATTCAATTCCAATCTAAGGTCCTTACAAACTTTATCTTTGGATGCTTTTTCCACTTCCATTTTTTGCAGAAGAGTAATTGAATCTTTCCATGTTTTATCGGTCGCTGAATGTTCTGCTGTGGCAAGTTTGTTGTTATTCTCCGACTCAGCCAATATTCCAAGGTTTTTAACATGCTCAGCTTTTGCTACATCAGTTGACTTAACAATAAGATCACGGGCTGTACCTGCTTGTTCAAACGCTCGCTTAGTTTTTTCAAATTCTTGCTTAGCATGATTTAGGGAATCAGCTATCTCAAGAGGGTTTGCACGAAGGTCGCCCACTTTTTTCCCATTTGATGTGTCCCAGACAGATACTTTACCAGACCAGTCACCCGCTATGATTCGGGAGCCATCGTGGGAGTAGCAAACTTCCATAATGATATCGGTAAACCCACTTAATGTACGAATACTTTTTCCATCCCCTTTCCAAAGTTTTACACTCTTGTCTCTGCCTCCGGTAACAATGTTTCCTTTTGAATCAAAATAAGTAGTCATGGTTCCACCTGGATGAGCATTCCAGGACTTTACCTGTTTGCCATTTATCATTTCCCAGGTGCGTACAGACCCTTCTTCGCAGACCGAGACGAGTATATTTGAATCTGCTCGCCATGATAAATCGTTAATACTCTGTTTATGTCCGTCCAAAGTATAAAATGGATTGCCGGTCTCTGCTTCCCAAATATGAAGTCCTCCGTTCCGATCCGCGGTTGCTAAGAGAATACCATCTGGGGAGAATGCGACCTGTGTCACCCATTCTGAATGTTTCTTTATTTCATAAAGTAATTCATCGGATGCGACATCGTACACTTTTATAAGTTTTGATGGACTACCAATTGCCAGCAAGCTTTGGTCAGCTGAAAGATCGGCAGTGAGGATGGCGTCATATTCCTCCCCCATTGTAAGGAGGCTTTTTCCTGATTCGACCTCCCATGCAGCAACTCTTCCACTTTTTCCTCCACGTCCTCCACCAGCCACAATCAATTTTCCATTCCGGCTGAATGTGAGAGATTCGATAAATCCTTCGGGGTAGGGGAGCACGCCCATCAAATTGAGAGTTTCTGTATTGTAGAGAAGAACCTGTTTTTGCCCGGCAATTGCGACAAGGGGGGACCATGGGGCAGAGGCCATTGCTGAAGGGGCAAATGCACGATTGGTGACCACCGAGGGTTCAAGCGATAAGTATTTGGGCATCGGTGGAGGACCATCCGGTTTTCCTACGCTAACATTTCCGAGGGCCAGGTTGACAGTTGACTTCTTTTTTTGAATCGGTTTTCCGGTGGCAGTAGGGAGAAGGCCCATATCGATCCACTTTTTAATCAAATCAATTTCGGTCTGAGGCATTTTATCTTCCCGTTGAGGCATGTAAGGTTTTTCAACCCGGGCAATTAATTTGTAGAGATAACTGTTTTCCCCGTCCCCAGATATTACGCTTTCTCCCGAACTACCACCTACCATAATAGCGTTCATGTTGGTCAGGTCGAGTCCACCTCTTGCTCGGTCCGCGTTGTGGCATGAGTTGCACTTCGATTCGAAGATGGGCATGATGTCATCTTCAAGATTTGGTTTTTCTGGAGAACCCAAGGCTCCAATGGTTGATAACAAATAGAGTACTGTAATTGATGAAGTAATTTTCATGCCTAACGAAAAAAACATTATTTGGAGATCGAAGTAATCAGTGGTTAAAAATAAATTCTTTCGAGTTCAAAAGAGCCCAAAAAATATCGGTCAGACTTTCTGTCGGGTCTTCACTGTCAATGGATGCCAATAAATTTGCTTTTTCATTTTCCCTCGGAAGTCGTGAGTAACAACGTAGGTAGAGGTCGTCGATTATTAAAGCCGGTGATTTACCATCCTTTAGCATCGTTTGAACCACCTTACCCTGGTTTATTCGGCTGTTGGTCACATCTCCATTCAAAAGATGAAGTGCCTGGGACATATTGGGTTCCATCACAACTTCGCATGAGCAAACCGTCTCTCTGGTCGCCCGACCGAATGTGGTCAGGAAGTAATTACTGAACCGACCATCGGCGATTTGCAAAGCCCGGGCACCCAGTGGCAGTCCCTGAAATTTGTTCTTAGTCTGGGTTACCTGCGAGATAACATCGAGTAAAACCTCGGCCCGCATCCTGCGAAGTTGTGCACGGGCAAAGTTTCGTAGGTCATCCTCGTTGGATGTATTTGTGCGCGTACTTAATTGATAAGCTCTGGAATTACAGACATCACGAACAAGTTTTTTAAAGTCGTAATTATACTCTGTGAATTGGCTGGCCAATTTATCGAGCAGTTCAGGGTTGGAGGGCGGATTCGAGATTCGCACATCATCCACAGGCTCAATGATACCTTGTCCAAAGAAATGTGACCAAACAATATTGGCTAAATTCCGGGCAAAAAATGGATTGTCAGGAGAAGCCAGCCAATCAGCCAAAACTTTTCTTCGGTCTGTTCCTTTTTTGATCGCAGGGGTTTCACCACCAAGGAATTTTGGAGGCATAGGCTTCTTATGAATCGGGTGATTTATCTCGCCACTGTTACGGTTGTAAATAATCGATTCTCTCGGATCCGCTCCACGCTTGCGACCTACTTGACTAAAGAAAGAGGCGAATGAATAGTAATCATCCTGAGTCCACTGATCAAATGGATGATCGTGACACTGAGCACACTGAATCCTCATTCCCATAAAGACCTGGGCCACATTTTCAGTAATTTTTAAATTGTCCCGTTCGATCTGGTAGTAATTCGTAGCCGGGCTCACAAAAGTCCCTCCTTTCGCAGTAAGTAATTCCCGAACAATTTGATCCATCG
>JABGWZ010000105.1 GCA_018675995.1 Opitutia bacterium
CACGACGGCCCAATTCATTTGATTATGAATTTGATCGGTTTATTTTTTATTGGAAGAGCCGTCGAAAATGATATTGGAAAAAGTAATTTTATTTGGTTGGTAAGCATATCTTCATTGGTTGGTTCTTTATTATGGTTAATTTTTAATAACAGTGGTCAAGTATTGATTGGTGCATCTGCGGTTGTTATGTCATGTTTGGCTTGTTTTTGTTTACGAAACCCAAATCAAGAAATAACACTTCTTCTTTTCTTCGTCTTTCCCTGCCGCTTAAAACCCAAATGGATAATAACTGGAACTTTAGCTATTGAAATATATGGTTTCATATTTTCTGAACTGCACGGTGCAAGTGGTATTGCTCATTCTGCTCATTTGGGTGGCATGATCTCCGGTGCGTTCGTATATCTATTTATAAAGTCAGGCCGTTATTTCCCTTCTTATGTGTTTAAATTCTCTTCTAATTTCAAAAAAAAAGCCTTCAAGCCTTCTAAGGTTAACAAAATAAAAAGATCAAATTTTAAAGTTAATCTTTCTAGTTCAGTTGATATGCAAGTTGAAGTTGACCGAATACTCGACAAAATAAATGAACAGGGCTTCGGAGCCTTAACTGAGAAAGAAAAGCAAACACTAGAAAAGGCTAAAGGTTTGCTTAAGAATTAAAAAAATATTTAACTAATAATTATTATGTTAAAGATTAACTACTCGAAGTCAGTTCGTATTGCGAAATTTATGATTTGTGTATTTTCGCTCATATCTTTTGGTTTTGGGTCTTCCGAACTAAAATCTACATTTATTATGCAGCAAGAAACTCAATGGCTTATACAAGCATTGGAAAAAGCACATTATAAAAAAGTTTCTATTGACGAATTAAATTCAACTAAATGCTTGCTTAGTTATTTGGAGAAACTTGATAAACAAAAACTGTATTTTACACAAAATGAAGTGAGTGGCTTTTGCAATCGATATTCAGCAACTTTGAAAACTCTTTTTAAACAAGGAAATTTATTGCCGGGCTTTGAAATATACAATGCTTACAAAACAAATGCTATCAAAAGGTTAAATTGGGCCCTACGGTGGCTTGAGGAGGACCTTAAGTTTGATGGAAATGTATCTTACAATACAAACAGGGATAAGAAAAGGTGGGACATCAACGAAGATCAACTTATTTCTTCTTGGATAAGTCTGGTTAAACATGAGGTCCTATCTGATATTTTATTCAATATTGATGCAAATGCCAGTAATGCTTTCTTGGATTCAAGCGAATTTGCTAATGTTATAAAGGAATCCAAAGACAGGGTAAAAAAGAGGTATGAAGGTTGGATTAAAAATATAAATGAGTTTGAATCTACCGATGTTCAAGAACTCTACTTAACAAATTTGACGCAAATGTTTGACCCTCATACAACCTTTATGAACATAAAGGAAAAAGAAAAATTTGATCAATCCATGAACAATGAGTTGGTTGGAATAGGAGCTGTTTTGTCTGATGTTGATGGATTTTGTACAATAAAGGAGTTACTTCCAGGAGGTCCGGCAGAAGCATCGTTAGAACTTAATCCAGAAGATATTATTTTAAAAGTGGCACAGTCCGAAGGTAATTTTACAGGTGTAGTTGATATGAAATTATCAAAAATAGTAGAACTTATTAAAGGCCCGAAAGATACACTTGTGAGGCTAGAAATAAGACCCATTAACGATCCAAGTTCATCAAAAGTTGTAAGGATTATAAGAGATAAAATAAAATTAACTTCTAATCTCGCTAAGGCTTCAGTTCATAATGTTCAACATAACGAAAAGACTACTAAAATCGGAATTGTAGAACTTAGGTCTTTTTATGGTTCAAGTGGAAATGGACCTAAGGCAACGGATGACGTGGAAGAGTTAATTAACAAATTAAAAAATTTAGATGTTAAGGGAATTATTTTAGATCTAAGAAGAAATGGAGGCGGATATTTGAGTGAAGCGGTTAATCTCGCTGGACTTTTCATATCTAGGGGGCCGGTTGTTCAGGTAAAAAGTACGGACGGAAAAATTCGCAAAAAATTTGATTTCAATCCTAAGCTATCTTGGAATGGACCCCTAATAGTTTTAGTATCGAGGTACAGTGCTTCGGCATCAGAAATTGTTGCGGGTGCACTCAAGAATCACAAAAGAGCTATTATAGTTGGTGATGAATCTACTCACGGAAAAGGTACGGTTCAATCTCTTATCCAAATGAACCTTCCTTACAATTATAATACCTCAAGTTTAAAGAAGAGTGCAGCTAAGATTACAATTCAAAAATACTACTTACCATCTGGAAACAGTACTCAAATAAATGGTGTTCAAAGTGATATTTCAATGCCGACAATTAATACTTTCCTTCCTATAGGGGAATCTGATTTAGAAAACGCCCTGCCCTGTGACAGTATTCCTGCCGTTAACTTTAGAAGGCCAGTTAATGAATTTGTATACAATAATAATAACATTGAAAAACTTAAAAAATATAGTTTAGAGCGACAAAGTATATTGCCTGAATTTTCTTATCTTAATAGGTACGTCGCATGGTATAAGGAAAAAAAGAATGAAGATGTTGTTTCTTTGAACTTTCAAAAACGCTTTCAGGAGAAAAAACAAGATCACAATTTTACAACTCAATTGGATAATCAATTGGAGCAGTTAGCTGAAATTTCGTTTAAAAAGAAAGACTTTACTTTGGATATTGTTCAATCGCAAAACTTAAAATCTAAACAAATTAGAGGCGGTGAAGAGGATAATAGAACGGATTCATTTTATGATCCACCCAGACTGGATATTAGACTGCATGAATCATGTAGAATAATGTCTGACTGGATTACATTGCTAGCTGACAAAGATTCACTTCCCATTCGATTAGAGTTTTCTAAAGAAATTTAAGTTATTTTTTCCTAGCTATTATATATCGATTTTTTCTACAGTAATCTTTGATAATGTTAATTTTGTAGAAGCAAACCGACATCATATCGGCTATTTTTTTTTCTTGGTTAACACCAATTTCTAAAGCAAAAAGACCGTTTTTGACCAAATTATTTTCACTAATTTTTATAATCTTTTTAATATCCGCGATACCATCATCTTTTGCGACAAGTGCAATTTTAGGGTCAAATATCTTGACTTCTGGCTCTGCCGATTCCCATTCTCTTTCTGACAAGTATGGTGGATTTGCAATAATAGCATCAAATTTTTCATTAAATTCATCCTCGTTCCAATTAAAAGGTTTAATTTCGAGGTTTTTGATTTTATTCTTAGCTAAATTCTCGCAGGCAAGAGAAAGTGCTTCCTTTGATATATCAACACCTAGACCAATAGCATGTGGAAAATTTTTACATAATGTAATAATTATTCCTCCAGTTCCGGTTCCAAGATCTAAAATTTTCCCTTTGAATGAAGAACCAAGCTCATCAGTTACTAATTCGGTAAGAAGTTCAGTCTCAGGACGCGGAATTAGTGCTCTTTGATCACATAATAATTCGCTTCCTGCGAAATTAACTTTTCCTAAAATATGCTGAAGGGGGATTCTTTTACCTCTTTCGATGATATTTTTCCTTATTTCATGAACATGATTTTCAGCAACCATGTTTTCATAATTTAAATACAGCTCTACCCTTTTTTTTTGGGTTATATTAGAGACTATCCACTCAGTATCACATTTTGCATTTGGCACCCCTCTTTTTTCTAAGTATTCAACAGATAATTTGATGATGTCTAAAAATGTTAAATGTTTATTGTTCATTTACTCTTAACATTTCTTCTAGTTTCCGGTTTTGATCTTCTTTAGTGAGTGCGTTTATCAGGTCGCCTAGATCCCCGTAAAGGGTTTCATGAAGAGAATGTGAGGAAAAATTTATTCTGTGATCAGTAATTCTACTTTGGGGAAAATTGTAAGTTCTAATTCTTTCACTTCTGTCTCCCGTTCCAACTTGGTTTTTTCTGTCTTGTGCGTATTTATCCTTTTCCTCTTTTTGTTTAATTTGCAGAAGCCTAGACTTTAAAACTGTCATCGCTTTATTTTTATTTTTCAATTGGGATCTTTCATCTGCACAGTATACAGTCATACCAGTTGGTTTGTGCAAAATTTGGACAGCAGAATCAGTTGTGTTTACTCCCTGACCCCCTGGTCCACTTGCTCTGCAAACATTGATTTCTAGCTCGGATGGGTCGATTTTAATTTCAACATCCCTAGCTTCGGGAAGTACGGCTACAGTTGCCGTTGACGTATGAATTCTTCCATTAGCTTCAGTAACTGGAACACGCTGAACTCGATGAACGCCACTTTCGAATTTTAGCTTGCTCCAAACATCATCTCCCTTGATTAAAAAAATTATTTCTTTAAACCCTCCTGTTTCGGAAGCACTTTGGCTTAAACATTCATTTCGCCAACCCTTATTTTCAGCCAACTTACAATACATTCGGTAAAGGTCTGCTGCAAACAATGATGCCTCCCCACCTCCTGCACCAGCCCGGATTTCAATAATTGTATTTCTTCCGATATCTGGATCCGCAGGAAGCATTGCGAGCAGAAGATCATTATGCAATGCTTCGATGTTTTTATTAAGAAGATCAATTTCTTCTCTAGCTGTTTCAGCAAATTCAGGATCACTTAGTAATTCTGTACTTTGCTGAATATCGGTCATTGCTGTCCCAATTTTTTGGTGAAGTTCAATAATATTTTTTATTCTACTATGTTCCCTCGATATAATTGAAGCACCTGTTGCATCTTTAAATAAATCGGGGTTAGCGATTTTTAATTCAAGCTCATCGAATCTTTTTAAAAAAGGTTTTATATTTGGCAAATCTACCATAGGCTTTAATCATAGCATAAGATTTTCTCTTTAAAACTAGTAAATGAACCCAAATATACAAAACCGTCAAATTCATGGGCAAAATATTGTAGCTTGCGTGTGGGATTTTGATAAAACATTAATCCCAGGATACATGCAAAAGCCTCTTTTTGAGCACTTTAATGTTGATGAGAATGTGTTTTGGTCTGAAGTGAATCAACTTCCTGAATTATACGCTGCACGCGGAATGAATGTATCTTCCGATACGATTTATTTAAATCACCTCTTAAGCTATGTAAAAAATGGCCCCATGAGAGGCCTTACAAACCAACAACTTGAAGAAATGGGTAGCGCAATAAAATTCTACCCAGGGTTACCTGATTTCTTTTTAGAATTGTCAGAAATTGCAAAACATGCCGAATTTTCTGATTACGATTTTAAATTAGAACATTATATCATAAGCACGGGTATCTCTAAAATTATTCTAGGTAGTGAAATTGCACCTTATGTAGACGGAATTTTTGCATGCGAATTTATTGAATCTCCATTACCGCCGAACTTCATGAGTCAGACAGAATTTTCATTACCCCTAGATTTGGAAATTTCTCAAGTTGGCAAAACAGTAGATAATACGATTAAAACACGTTGTATTTTTGAAATAAATAAAGGTACAAACAAAAACACTTCTATAGATGTAAATTCTTTTATACCACATGAGGATCGCAGAATACCAATAGAGCAAATGATTTACATTGCAGACGGACCTAGCGATGTGCCTGTTTTTACTGTTGTTAAGCAAATGGGGGGCAAAACATATGCAGTTTATAATCCAGAAAATGAAAAGGAATTTGCCCAAACCTGCGATTTAGTTGAACGTTCAAGGGTTCACAATAATGGCCCCGCAGATTATCGAAAAAATTCACCTACTTCGATTTGGATGAAGCAAAAAACAAAGGAGATTTTGCGAACAATGGTTAAGAAGCGAGCCGATCAATTGAGGGAGCGCACTGGAAAGCCACCACAACATATACAAGACAATATAGTTGATGGAGAAACATTCAATTCTAAGCAAGAAACTTTTTGGAAATGAATTTGTTTCATTAAAAACTAGCTTTTCAAAAGACTAAATTTCGAATATAAAACTTCTTCCAAGATGGAGATACCAAAATGGAAAACTAAAAATTTACTTGGGATTGAAAGTTTATCCAAATTTGAGATAAGAAAAATCCTTACTCTTGCGAAAAAGCTGAAGCATGAGCCTGCCAAAAATAAAAGCTATTTAGCCGGTAAAAGCATAGTTAATCTATTTATGGAGCCTAGTACGAGAACGAGAATAGCGTTTGAATTAGCCGCAAAGACATTACATGCAGATGTAATTTCAATTGCAGAAAAATCCAGTAGTTTAACTAAGGGAGAAACTTTAAGAGATACAGCTTTAAATATTCAAGCACTTGGAGCAGATGCTATTGTATTAAGACATTCTTCACCGGGTTCTCCACTTTTATTGTCAAGAATTATTGATGTACCTATTATAAATGCTGGTGATGGTGCTCACGAGCATCCAAGTCAGGCACTATTGGATGTATACACATTAGAAGAAAAAATAGGACCTTTGGATGGAAAAAAAATAACAATTTTGGGGGATATACTTTTTAGTAGAGTAGCTAGGTCAAACTTTTGGGCGCTTTCAAAAATGGGAGCAAAGGTAACATTGGCGGGACCCTCAACCTTAGTACCTAAAAGCTTTGAATCAATGGGCGCGATTGTGTCACACGATTTAAAAGAATCTTTAGCAGATGCTGACGCTGTTATGTTACTTAGGATTCAACATGAGAGACAATCATCTAGCCACTTTCCATCACTTGAAGAATATACTAGGATATTTGGATTAAATAAATATCGAAGTAAATGGCTAAAAAAAGATGCAGTAATATTGCACCCTGGACCTATTAACAGAGGTGTGGAGATTGACTCTGAACTAGCTGATTCAGGAAATTCAGTTATTTTAGATCAAGTTACAAATGGTGTTGCTGTGAGGATGGCGATATTATGCCTTTGTACACTATCATATAATAAGTAAATGAAAACAATTTGCTTAAAAGGAGGTCGCATAATTGACCCATCTACAGAAAAAGATGAAAAAGGCGATTTATATTTTTATGATGATAAAATAATTAGTCCAAAAGACGCTAAGAACATTGAAGTTATTGATGTCACTGGAAAAATAATCTTTCCAGGTTTGGTTGATTTAAGGTGCCACATAAACGATCTTAGTGGAGGAAACTGTGAAAATATCTTTAGCGTGACAAGAGCGGCAGCTGCAGGAGGTTATTCGACAATTGTTCTCATGCCTAATTTAAATCCGATTCCTGATAATCCGGCCACAATTCAGTTTATCAAAGATCAAATAAAAAGAGATGCATGCATAAATGTAAAACTTACTGGTTGTTTGACAAAAGGTTCCAATGGAAAAGCACTTGCCCCACTCGGGTCACTAAAAAATGCAGGAGTTGTAGCGATAACCGACTCACCGTTAAGCCCGCAAGACAATCAAATATTTTGCAAAGCTGTTGAGTATGCATCTATGTTTGATTTGCCAGTAATAGATCTACCACGAGATCTATCATTATCAGAAAATGGAAATGCACATGATGGTCCATCAGCATTAAAAATGGGTCTAGGTGGTTATCCGAGAATTGCAGAGGAATTATTTGTACAGCGGGCAATTTCAATAGCTAGGAGTTTGAATACAAGAGTTCACCTTTCTTCAATATCTTCATTTGCTTCAGTTGATTTGATAAAAGAAGCTAAAAATAGAAATGTAATGATTACTGCTGATGTATCGCCCCAACATCTTGCATTAACTGAAACCAAGATTCTAAATTATGATACAAATTTTAAAACTACACCACCGCTTCGTGAAGAAGTTGATAGAAAATATTTAATAGATGGTCTAATGGATGGTACTATTGATTGTATATCAACAGCGCATGAACCTATAAAAGAGTACGAAAAAAATATTGAATATGACTTAGCACCTACAGGGGTAACAAGCCTTGAAACAGCCTTTAACATTAGCTTGCAGCAATTAAGTAAACACCAGAAGTTTACCTGGGTAAATTTGCTAAAGTTTATGTCTTTAAGACCGTCTGAAATCATTAATGTCGAAGGAGGTGAATTACGAGTTGGAAGCACAGCAAATATTGTAATATTTGACCCTTTGAAAAAGTGGAAATATCATCCAAGTAAAAGTAAAAGTAGAGCTTTCAATACACCTTTTAATAACGAAGAATTTCATGGAAAAGTGTCACAAATATATCTTAATGGAAAAGCGATATAAAATTGTAAATCAAATAAATAAAAATATATGCAATATTTGATTAATATATTTTTAATAGCATTGGCTTTTTGTATGCTTAAAAAAAAAACAATTCAATTTAGTATCAATTAAAATTGATGATTGGTTTATATTATTAATACCACTGTACTTCTTTTGTGATTTTATAAATTTTGCTCATAGTTTTTTATTAATTATAACATTATTTATTCTAGTAAGATTTTTAAACGAAAAAAAGTCGCTAAATCTTAAACTTGATGCTGTAAAATTCAGTGTAAGCAAATTAATAATTAGCTGGCCATTAATTATTGTAACATCTTTATTCTCCATGTTTTTATTTAGTGACTTTAAGGAACAGGAAATCGTGACTAAGCTTAAAACAAGCATGAATATTTCATTATTGCTAAGCAGTATAGTTATTGCACCCGTACTGGAAGAGATATACTTCAGAATAATTGTATATCGAATTTTAAAGAAAAAAATTGGGGTTTTTATAGGAATTGTATTAAGTTCATTTATGTTTGGGATTATTCATTACAATTTATATTCGTTTGGAACACTTTTTTTAATAAGTATTATTTGTACTATTAATTATGAAAATACGGGTAGAATAATTCACTCTATTTTAATTCACTCCTTTTTTAATTTAATAATGATAATATTTACTTATATAAAATAAATGAAGGAAAATAAGATATTTTATTCATATTCAATTCCAGACACTGAAAGAATTGCAAAATTCATTTCAGAAAAATTAATTAGTAAATCGTGCGTTTATATATCAGGTGATGTAGGTAGCGGTAAAACCTACTTGTCAAAATTTATCGTAAATAACTTTGAAGTCAATGACCTAAACAGTTCAACATATTCCAAGGTATCTATATTTAAAGGCTCATTTAATATTATTCATTGTGATTTCTACAATATTAAACCGGACCAAACTTTTATAGAATCTGAAATATTGCCAAATTTAATATACCCGTGGCTTTTTATCGTCGAATGGCCACATGTTGTTTATGAAATAGAATCCAATCAATTAGTTTCAATAAAATTAGAAGTTATCGGGAAACATGCTAGGAAGATTTCTTTCACAACCTTTACCCAATAATGATAGTTGAGTCGGCTAATTCTCTTAAATAACCCTCCTTAACTAAATATAGTATTTCAATCAAAATACTTTCTTTAGTACTATCAATTTCATCAAACGATTTAAGGAGTAATTTCTTTTTAGTTATTGGGTTTCTTTTAACTCGGTCAATAATACTTTTACTCAACTCGGATAATAAATTATAATCGTAACTTTTATTTTTTATCCAAGTAGCATATGTTTTTCTGTCATGCTTTATTAAATGAAAACCTGATCTTTTTAATGCAATTATTAAGTTTTTATATAAATTGTTCTTTATATCAGCATTCTTTAAATTAACCTCTACATTAAACTTTAGAGACTTTAGATCTTTGTAATTCAACTTTAATGTATTCTGTTCATAAAAGTATAAATTATCCTTATTTTCTAATACATCTCTTTCAATGTTAATTAAAGAATAAGTTAATTCTGCCTTATTTTTCTTAGTGAAGTAATATTTAGTTTTTTTGATATTTCGAAAATCTTTAATTTCACTAGCATCTCTTACAGTTTCCAAGTTTTTACAATATCTTTCAAATTCCATCATAATATTATTTTCATGAATATGATCAATTATGTAATTTTTAAAATCATGATAACTATTCGGTGGGAGTAATTTATTTGTTTTCGGACATTTTAGCATTGTCGAAAAAATCGGAAGTCGACTATTTTCTTCGACTGTCCTTTTATCAAAAAATTTATCTATTTGATTTTGCATTACATAAGAAATTAATTCTTTTTTACTACAAAAAATTATCTTATCGTATTTCGTAACATAAAATTTTTTATCTTCCTTCCAATCAATCTTATAACTTAGTTTATTTTTATCTTTAACAAAAACATCAAAAATTTCATTTAGTTCATATGTAATCCCTACTTTTCTAATTTTATTTAGTAGGTTAGTCAGTACTCCAGAATCTGGGTTCGGATTTATAGTGTATTCATTATGACGTTTAGTCCTTTCGAAAGTTTTTACTTTCCGGGTTTTTGGTTTGTGGCTTCGTTCATCATTAATAGGTTTTTTAAATATTTTGTTATCATTTTCCCATTTCGGGCCCATTTCTAGGGTTTTCAAGTCTTCTAATTTTATAATGCTATCTTTCTTCATTCCTAAATTTCTTTACTCTATCCTTTTTCATGATTATATTAAAAAAATGCTCAGGTGGCGGAATTGGTAGACGCGCTAGACTAAGGATCTAGTGCCGTAAGGCGTGGGGGTTCGAGTCCCCCCTTGAGCACCACTTTTACCCAGACTTCCTATTAAATGTCTTGGTTTTATCTTTATCGAATGTTCTGTGGTTGACTCGCAATCCAAGTTTGTACTCATCTTTATACATCTTGTTGCCATACCTATCAAATGCTTCGAATAATCCGTCTTTTTGGTTATTATCCCAATGCTCGAGTAGTTTTATTTGAAAGGCACCGCCTTTTAATCTGAAAGTTTCTACTATGTCTTCATTTATTTTGCTAACATCCTTGGTCGGTTTTCCTTCAATATTGTACGAGTCGTTAATTTCTGCCCACAATGTTTTTTTAGATTCGCCTGCACTATCTGGATTAATAGGTATATCATAATAGTAGATATGAGTTCCGTGCTTTAAACCTTTAAGGTATTCCATATTGTAAACAGGTAAACCCATAATAGTAAAACGCTTAGAAACCCCATGAAGTAACCCATTTGAATATTGTTGAATGGTTAGATTTTGTCCATTTGGGAATTTTTTCTCTACAGTTCCAGTGAAAGGAAATGTTTCGTTGCCCCAAAACGCTGTTGGAAGTAAATACCATTTTGATTTTCCTTCGAGTTGTATATCGGTAATTACACCATTTTTCACAGATATTTTGTTAATTTGAATATCACCATTTCCGCTTCCGGTAATTTTTGCTTCTACATCTTGTGAATAACCGGAACCGCCATTTCTAATTAGGAGGCTTACAAGAGTACCCTGTTTATTAATTTCCGGCACTATTATTGCACCCGATCCATTCCAAAATAGGTGGTTGTCAACGATTTTTATCTGAGTTGCTTCCATAATCCGCAACTTATCTGCATCTTCTATTCTATTTGTGTATGGACTGTATGGCATCCAGTCCTTGTTCCTCGTAAATGATTCCCACCATGTAGATGCATTTTTGATATTACCTTCGAAAAGTAACAGAAAAGCAGAGCCTGCAAATGTTACGGCTATGATACTCAGAATTAAAAGACCCTTTTTCATGAAAAGTATGAATTAATCATTTTGTTTATTAAAAAAATAGAATCAAGTTAATACGGAATTATTTAGATCCACTTTTTCTTTCTGTGCTTTAAAGAATGAATTAGTTTTGAAGGGAAAAATGGTCCTTCATAGACTAATGGTGTGTATATTTGTAATAATGTGGCTCCTGAATCCAATTTCTTTATTGCTGCATCCGGACTGCCTATTCCACCAACACCTACGATTGGAAAGTTATAGTTAGTCACTTTGGAAATAAACTTTATTAGATTATTTGATTTATCTGCTAAAGGTTTACCGCTTAGACCTCCTGGCTCAAATGATTCAAAACTTTCATTATGGAGTCGCTCAGTTGAAGTGTTAGCAGCAATTACTCCCGAAAACCCCAGTTCTTTTGCTTGGCATACGATATTTTCTATAGTTCTGAAATTTTCATCTGGTGAGATTTTTAAAAGCAAAGGTACGGGGCTGGATTTGTTTTGTTTTGCTAATTCTAGGTTAACACTTACGAGGTTCTTTAAAAGAGGTTTAATGTAAGAATCTCTGTGCAGTTCCCTTAAGTTTTTCGTATTTGGAGAACTTATATTTATTGTTATGTAGTCAGCCTCACTATGGCTTTTTTTTAGGCAATAAATATAATCATCATGTGCATTACTGATGTCTGTTTGTTTCGATTTTCCAATATTTATTCCCAGTGGTACAGTACGATTACCTTTGGGATAAGATTTGTTTATTCTTTTGATAATAACATCTACACCATCGTTATTGAACCCCATTCGGTTAACCAAAGCATTGTATTTTGGGTAACGAAAAAGCCTAGGTTTGGTATTCCCCGATTGATTTTTTGGGGTTACGGTTCCAATTTCTACATGACCAAACCCTAAAGAAGCACTTGTTTTGGGAAAACGGGCGTTTTTATCCATTCCCGCAGCAAGTCCGAGTTGGTTAGGGAAAGATAGACCAAATACATTTACCACTGATGGCTTATTGTATGTAAAGGATTGAATTAATTTTCTCGAAAAATTTGATTTTTCTGTTAGCGAAAGACATCGACATGCAATATCATGAGCATTCTCAGGATTTAATTTAAAAAGAATTGGGCGAATAAAATTTCGATAAATATGGTTCACAAACCTGAATTAGAAAGTTAGAAAAGAATAATAATGGGTAAGATAAAATATAAAATTTACAATATAATTAAAAAAGATGGTTGTCATACAAAAACAACTATTCATAAGACAATCCAATGAATAAAACAGGACCTAGCTTAGATTGGTGCATAGTTCGAATCGGAGATGATAAGAACTGGTGGGTTGATTCTATTAGTGATAACGAGAATTGGGATGTTGATGACCTTGGCATTATAGACCCCAAACAGTTTCTTCATATAAATGAATTATTAGATTCGATGACTGAGTTCGGTCTTAATTCTCAATTTATTGATGAAGCTTTTTTTACTTTTGCAATAGACGAAGAAAAAAAGGGTGGTTTAATAAAATTAGTTCGAGTAAGAGACTCTCTTTTGAAAGCTGAAGACATGCTATTTGCACTGCCAGATGTGTTAGATGAGGAAAAAGGCCCTTATGCAGACTTCTTAAATCATGTGTCTCAAATTAGAGTTAGCATGCTTAATGACTTAATAGATTTTGTAGAGCCATATACCATAGAAGAAATGGAAGAGGTATTGGCAGAAAAACATAACAACGACTTTTTAGAAGGAAAGCGGTCTCATTTTAGTGATGAGCTATTTTCAATTTTGGAATTTGTTCCTGAAGGTTTTGCAATAGATACTGACTTGGATGAGGATACAGATAAAAATAAAGACGAGGAAGACTATTCTGACCTAGAAGCTGAGTTAATAGAAGTCTCAGATAAAGAAGAAAAGTTATTACCGGATTCTGATCTGAAGTGGGATGAGGAAGAGGAAAAAGATGATACTACTCCATATGAGGGTGGAGCTCCCGATGAGGCCCCTTAAATCTGCTGAATTAACTTTTCCGTAAAGTAAGTAAATATAATATCAGCCCCCGCTCTCTTAATAGAGAGAATAGATTCCATCGCACAAGATTCCAAATCAAGCCATCCCTGTAGATGTGCGGCCCAAATTCTCGAGTATTCACCAGAAACTTGGTAGGCAGCTATAGGAACATCAAAATTATTTCTTGCGTAGTGAATAATGTCCATACAGGGCTCGGCCGGTTTTACCATTAAAATATCAGCCCCTTCTTGAAAGTCCAACAGTAGTTCTCTTTTTGCTTCACGAAAGTTGGCTGTACTAAGTTGGTATGTGGATTTATCCAGGCAGGTATCCCCCCTGGAGCCAATGGCCTCCCTGAAAGGTCCGTAATAGGACGATGAATATTTAGCAGAATAGGATATAATGCCAATGTTTGGAAAGTTGTTATTTTCTAATTCATTTCGAATAATTTTAATTCTACCGTCCATCATATCAGAAGGAGCAACAAGGTCATAACCAGACTTTGCTGCTAAAACTGCTCCTTTGGCTAATGTTTCTACAGTTGGATCATTGTCAATATTTCCCGTTGAATCTAAAATGCCATCGTGTCCGTGTATAGTATAGGGATCAAGAGCAATATCAGAAATAAGAGCAACATCACTTATCACAGATTTAATTTCGAGTGCTGCCCTGAATGTCAGCGAGGAAGGATTTAAAAATTCTGAACCAGTTAAATCTTTTTTTGAATCGTCAATTTGAGGAAAAATTGCAAATGAACTTATACCAAGATCACGCCATTTTTTTATTTGAGGAACAAGAAGGCCTAAAGGCCAACGAAAAATTTCAGGCATCGAGGGGATAGGCTCAGGTTCAAGGGCCTGTTCGGAGATAAAAACAGGAAGCACAAAATCGGAATGCCTAAGAGAGTTTTCGCTTATCAAGGAACGTAGTATTGGATTATTTCGAAGACGCCTTGGGCGGTGCGTAAAGTTGAAATTCATTGATACAAAGGGTTGAAGGTGAAAGAATGGGATTTATCAAATAATATGTAACTTAATCTGTTCTCTACAACAATGATCGTTTATAATAAATCAATCCAATCAATAAAATGATGGACTGGGAAACAATATTAGCCTTTGCACTTTTATTGTGTACATTAATTTCTTTTATATTGGAAAAAGTAACTGTTGATGTAACTGCGATAACATTACTTGGCATAATATTGGTTTTTGGTGCATTGAATATAAGTCCTAATTGGCCGAGCGTTCAAGTTGTATTGGGTGTTTTTTCAAATGAAGCACCCATAACAATTGCAGCCATGTTTGTAATCAGTACTTCATTGAATAAGTGTCGAATAATAGAATCGATTTCAAACTCCCTCGGTAAATTATGTAAGTTTGGCTACGGTAAGTTTATGTTAATTTTATTATTAATCGTAGCTTTTATTTCTGCTTTTATAAACAATACACCAGTGGTAGTGGTTCTGTTGCCCGTAGTTATAAGTCTTTCAAGGAAGATGGGAATTCATGCATCCAAAATGCTAATACCAGTTTCATACGCATCAATATTTGGTGGGTGCTGCACCTTAGTAGGCACGAGTACAAATATATTGGCAAGTGGAGTCATAAGTAATTCATCGGTTTACCCAAGTATGGAACCTTTGGCTATGTTTGAATTGGCAAAAATAGCATTTCCTTTGTTGGTAATTGCCCTTGGCTTTTTAGTACTTTTCGGAAAAAGACTTCTGCCTGAGAGAGAGGCTTTAGCAAGTATTATTTCAGATATTGATCAGAAAGAGTTTTTAACTGAAGCCGTTGTTCAATCCGGTTCATCTTTGATAGGGGAAAAAATTAAATCATCTGGAATATCAAAACTGTCCGGGGTGAGACTTTTGGAAGTGGTTAGAAATGGCGTAACAATTTCTATAAATAACCAAAATTTAAATTTTCAGGCCAACGATCGCCTTGTGCTTTCTTGCAAGCGCCAAGGAATAATAGAAACAAATGAATTTGAAGGAATAAATTTACTTGATGGTTCGTCATTTGGGTTGGAGCAAATCTCATCAAAAACTGGGGTTATGGTTGAAAGTTTGATTGGGCCATCATCAACCCTTATTTCCAAAAGTTTGTCAGATGTGAATTTTAGAACGAGGTTCAATTTAACTATACTTGCAATTCATAGACGTGGAAGAAATTTGGGTAAGGAATTTGAAAAAGTAAAGTTCCAACCAGGTGATACACTTTTAATCCTAGGAACAGAAGATGCAATTGAGCGCTTGAGGAAATCAGAAGAAGTGGTACTGCTGGATCAAGCTCCTGTGCCTTTGCAAAATATGAAAAAAAAGGCACCAATCGCGATTGGCGTATTAATAGGAGTAATTGGTTTAGCATCATTTAGCATTTTGCCTATTTCAATTGCATCTATACTCGGTGTTTCAATTCTATTATTGACCGGCTGTTTGCGAGCCCGAGATGCATATCAAGCTATAGAATGGAATATATTGATACTCATTTATGGTATGCTTGCTCTAGGTGTAACAATGCAGCAGACCGGAGCATCCTCTGAAATAGCATCATTAGTAAGGAATGTTGGATTCGGATTCTTTGACCCTGAATGGCACCCTTTAGCTCTTTTGATAGTACTATATTTATGCACAGCATTTTTAACTGAAGTTTTATCAAATAATGCAACCATTGTAATAATGGCTCCAATTGCATTGGAGGTTGCTAATATAATGGAAATGTCCGCTTATGATGCTAGAGCTTATATCTTAACAACCTGTATTGCTGCTTCAGCTAGCTTTGTAACTCCCATTGGGTATCAGACAAATACCTTTGTTTATACAGTTGGTGGATACCACTTTAAGGACTTTTTTAAAATAGGTATTTATTTCAATCTTATATATTTTGTGGGAACAGTAACAATCATTTCAGTTTTATGGAATTTGATTCCATAATAATCTAAAAATTGGCGATAATCCAAACTTTTGAATCTAAATGCCGATCAAGCCTTTAGAGTAGCTTGTAAGCTCTTAAATTATCTGTTACGCAATCACTGAAATAGTACCAATCTAACTAGATTTAAGGTTTTAAAATAGTTTCTATAAAGCATTGATTTAAAGACTTTTATGCTAATAATTTTAATTACAATATAGAATGAGCATAACTATAATAGAATTTCGCAAAAAGATTCAATTGATTTACTCATTCTCACCTTGACTGAAATGCCTGCAAAAGAGTATAAAATACTAATGATTTTTGATGTCAAAATAACCTTCACTAGTAAGTTATTTTGATAACTTCAACAGAGTGGAAAAATAAATTTCAATTATTCAATAACGAACTATCTAACTTTAGAAATGTCAGAAGAAAAAACCAATAAAAAAGAAGAAAAATACGATTCTTCACAGATACAAAAACTCGAAGGCCTTGAAGGTGTTAGGAAAAGACCCGACATGTATATAGGAGATACCAATGAAAGAGGACTCCACCATTGTGTTTTTGAAATCGTAGATAATTCAATAGATGAATCTTTGGCGGGTCATTGTTCTGAAATTAAAGTCCAGCTTCATGTAGATGGTTCGTGTTCCATTCAGGATAATGGAAGGGGTATCCCAGTGGATATTCACCCAAAGCATAATATACCAGCACTAGAACTTGTTTTAACAAATTTACATGCCGGTGGTAAATTTGGGAAAGGGGCATACCAGGTCTCAGGGGGTTTACATGGAGTTGGGGCTAAATGCGTCAATGCCGTATCAGTGTGGTTTATTGCGGAAGTAAGACGTGACGAGAAAATTTACCAAATGGAATTCTCGCGTGGTAAGACGACAAAACAAATGAATGTAGTGGGCTCATGTCAATCTACAGGTACCAAAATTACATTCATGCCTGACAGTCAGATTTTTGATGAAACGAGAGAATTTAAATTCGACTTATTAGCCAAGCGGTTGAGGGAATTAGCATTTCTTAACCCAGGAGTAAAAATTTCACTTAAAGAGGATAAAACCGAAAGAGAGGAGAATTTTATTTTCGAAGATGGAATCAGCGAATATGTTATGTATTTAAATCAAAATAAAAATTGCCTTATTGACAAACCAGTCGCTTTTGAGGGTGAATCGCCTGCAGAATCTGGAGACATCCCCATTAAGCTAAAGGTAGCACTTATTTATAATGATTCATTTGCAGATCAACTTTACGCTTATGCTAACTCGATTCATAACATCGAAGGTGGAACCCACCTTTCCGGTTTCAGGACGGCACTCACGCGAGTAATAAACAATTATGCTAGACAAAATGATTTACTTAAGGAAAAAGAATTATCGTTAACCGGAGAGGATGCACGCGAAGGGTTGACAGCAGTAATTTCGGTGAAGGTACCAGAACCCCGTTTTGAGGGTCAAACCAAGACGAAGTTATCGAATCGAGAAGTTGATGGTATAGTTCAAAAAATAGTAGGTGAGAAAATGAAACACTACTTTGAACTTAATCCAGAAATTGCAAAATCTTTAATCCAAAAAGTTATAAACGCCGCAAGAGCGAGAGAAGCTGCACGAAAGGCGAGGGAAACAGTTCGAAAAGGTGCATTGTCTGGCGGAGGTTTGCCCGGAAAACTGGCTGATTGTTCTGAAAAAGATCCAGCTAAAAGTGAACTTTACATTGTAGAGGGTGATTCTGCAGGAGGTTCCGCAAAGCAGGGAAGAGACAGATTAACACAAGCGATTTTACCCCTAAGAGGAAAATTATTAAATGTTGAAAAAGCTAGATTAGACAAAGTGTTGAACAATAATGAAATTAGAAGCTTAATTACTGCCCTTGGAACAGGCATAGGAGACCATGAAGGAGACGGAGCATTTGATGCAACAAAGGCTCGCTATCATAAAATAATTATTATGACTGATGCGGATGTAGATGGTGCCCATATTCGAACTTTATTACTAACCTTTTTATTCAGGCAGATGAAGGGCTTAATTGAAAGTGGGTTTGTTTATGTTGCTCGCCCCCCACTTTATAAAATTAAGCGAAGGAAAACTGAACAATATATTCAAGATGACTCAGAAATGAGTAAAATATTACTTTCACTTGGGTGCGAAGATGTTAATTTTATTAGAAAAAGCGACCATTTTTTATTTACTGAAGATATAATACAAAAACTAATTGAGTATTTTTTAAAATTAGAAACACTTGGCACTGGTGTACAAAGATATGGTTGCACATTAACAAGAATACTTGCTCAATTGGATGAAGAAACCGAAAGACTACCAAGATTTCTTGCTAGAATCAGAACTGGAAATGAAGAAGAAATAAGATTCTTTAAAGATATTGATGCTAAAACAGGCTTTTTAAGATCTGTTGAAATAACTGAAGAAAGTATTGAGACAGTCAGCAGGGAAATTGAAATCGAAGGTCAAAAAGTCAGCCAAAGGATATCATTACATGAAATTTATGAAACCAACGAAATAGAGCGAATAATAAAAGAGTGTAAAAATTTAGGGTTAGATCATACATTCTTTAATAATTCAAATAAGGAAAGTAACTATGAAATTATTTTAAATAGAGGTTCCGAAGAAAAAGAGGAGTCAGTTGATATAACTTCAGTATCAAACTTTTTGGAGACCATTAGAAAAGAAGGAAGAAAAGGGCTACAAATTCAAAGATACAAAGGGTTGGGTGAGATGAACCCTAAGCAACTTTATGAAACTACGATGGACCATGAAAAAAGAAGTTTAATAAAAGTTGAAATAGCAGATGCAATTGCTGCGGATAATATATTTACAATGTTAATGGGAGAGGAAGTCCCTCCTCGTCGTGCGTTTATCGAAGATAATGCACTTAATGTTTCATTTTTAGACGCCTAAGATTTAAATTATGAGTGATAATAAAAATTTATTATATTCGGGTAACATAACCGAGATTATGCAATCTGCTTACATCGATTATTCAATGTCCGTAATCGTAAGTAGGGCGTTGCCAGATGTTCGTGACGGATTCAAGCCAGTTCATCGTCGAGTATTGTATGCAATGCTACGTGAAGGGCTTCTTCATAATCGTGCCTATGATAAATGTGCTGGTGTTGTTGGTGAGGTTCTAAAAAACTATCATCCCCATGGAGACAGTTCAGTTTATGATACATTGGTGAGAATGGCGCAACCTTGGGTGATGCGTTATCCATTGGTTGATGGCCAAGGAAATTTTGGCTCCGTAGACGGTGATTCTGCCGCTGCTTATCGATATACGGAATGTAAGTTAACAAAAATCGCCGAGGAATTATTGAAAGATATCGATGAGGATACAGTTGATTTCGCACCAAATTATAAAGAAAGCTCAACCGAACCGACTGTTTTACCATCATCATTACCTTCATTGTTAATGAATGGTTCTTCTGGAATTGCAGTTGGGATGGCTACTAATATCCCACCGCATAATTTAGGTGAGCTGATTGATGCGTTTTGTCTGTTAATTGATGACCCGAATTGCTCCATAGATGATATTATGCAAGTTATTCCTGGCCCTGATTTCCCTACTGGTGGAATTATTGCCGGTAGAAGCGGTATAAAATCATACATGCACACTGGTAGAGGAATTGTCCGGATGAGGGGCACCATTCTCACCGAAGATTTACCAAATGGAAAACAACAGTTAATTATTACTGAGATTCCTTACAATGCGAACCGAGCCACATTGGTTACCCGGATCGCTGAATTAGTTAAAGAAAAGATTTTAGATGGTGTTAGTGATCTAAGGGACGAATCAACTGAAACAACACGTATTGTAGTTGAGCTTAAATTAGGTGAAATTGAAAGAGTTACAATCAATAAGCTTTTTAAATTAACAGCCCTTGAGAGTAGCTTTGGAGTCATTTTGTTGGCGTTGGATAAGCGAAAACCAAGGCAAATGAATATAAAGGAAGCTTTGGTATGCTATGTCGAACATCGAAGAGAAGTTACACTTAGAAGGACAAAGTTTAGGCTGAAAAAAGCAGAAGATCGAGCCCACATATTAGAAGGATATAAAATAGCTCAAGATAACTTGGATGAGTTCGTTCGAATTATTCGTGCATCTGCAAATCGTAACGAAGCAAAAGAAAATTTAGTTTCTAAATTTACACTTTCAGAACGACAGGTAAATGCTATTCTGGATTTACGATTGTACCAACTAACAGGTATGGAACGTGAAAAAATTGAAGCTGAATACCAAGAACTGATGACCTTGATCAATGGATTTAGGGAAATTATTAATAATGAGCATGTTCTTTTGTCTGTTATAAAAGAAGAAATACTTGCTCTTCGTAGTCAATACGCTGACGAAAGAAAATGTACAATTACAGAATATGAAGGTGATGTGCGCATGGAAGATTTAATTCCAAATGATGGTTGCGTAATTACAATTACTAAAAGTGGCTTTATAAAGAGAACTGGTGTAGAGGAATATAGATCTCAAAATCGAGGGGGAAAAGGTGTTATTGGAAGCGGTCAAAAAGAAGAAGATCCTGTTACCATTTTGCAAACTTGTAATGCTCATGATACGCTTATGTTTTTTATGAAAAACGGCCGTGTATATGTAGAAAAAGCATATGAAATTCCAGAAGGAAGTCGTACATCTAAAGGAAGAAACATTATTAATCTTTTAGAGATGCAAAAAACAGAAAAGGTGGCAGCTTTAATTTCTGTAGATTCATTTGAGTCTGAACAGTCTTTAGTATTATGCACCGAAAAAGGAGTAGTTAAAAAAACAAAAATTAATGCATACAAAAATCATCGAAAAGGTGGTTTGATCGGTATTAATGTTGACGAAGATGACAATTTGTTAAAAGCAATAAAAACCAATCAAGATGACCACATTTTGATTCTAACAAAAAATGGCAAAGGTCTACGATTCAGTTGCGACCAACTTAGGGATCAAGGCCGAGCCACTCGTGGTGTGCGCGGAATAAGATTAAAGGAAACAGATAAAGTAGATACATTTTTGGTTGTTGATGATAATAAACTTCTTCTAATTGCTGGTAAAAATGGGCTGGGTATTCGCACCAGGTTTAGTGCATTTTTACCTAATGGCGGTAAAAGTGATACAGAAAGTATTGATGATGAAGTAACTCCAAGAAAGCGAGGTGGTCAGGGTGTTACCGCCATGAATACTAAATGCATAGTCGGAGCCCTAAGTGTCGATCCTGAAAGTGAAATACTTATGATAACTGCGAATGGACAGGCAATGAGGTGTCCGGTTAATAACATAAGAGAAACCAATCGAGGTTCTAAAGGTGTTAAATTAGTTAATTTGAATGAGAAAGATAAACTCATTGCTGTTTCTGAAGTGGTAGAGCTAAATGAAAGTGATAGTAATGAAAATACAGAGTTAGAATCTAAAATTTCCGGGATTGAGACGGATCAGGAAGCTGAAAAAACATTAGACGAACCTGCTATTGAGTAAAGTTTTTAATATCTATTAAGTTATAAATTCTTTTGAACAAAAGAAATGCACATATTGCATCAAACAAAGCATGATGTTGTTTTGTTTTTTGTGTTTTACAATATTTCTTAGTTATTAATATTGATTCACTTTTTATGAAAAGCTCCTTTAAATTCTTTAGTTCATAATTCTTTAATTTTGGATATAAAGAATTATATACAATTTTAGTATCTAACCAAGGTCCCCATTCAAACTTTCCGAATCGATTTATTTTTGTAGGAAACGGCAGATATTTTTTTAATAAATTTTTTTCGGTCTGGATATTGTGACTTATTATGAGGTCAATATCATTCGATAGTAAATATTGTAATTTATTTTTGCATTCGTTTTCATTTCTAATATTGAGATCAAAGAAATCAATAATTTTTGTGCCATTACTTAAAATAGCTCCGATCTCACGAATTCCATTGTTCGTGGAACCTTCAAAGTCTAGTGTAAGGATTCTCAATTAAAATATTATGAAACCAACTTTTAATGAATTTGCTGATTTTGTTAGTACAACAACAAGCATAACATCAAAATTAATTCAAGATTCATTTAACTCAGATAATCTTTCTGTTTCAAAAAAAAATGACGGTTCATTGCTTACAATTTCAGATACTAATGTTGAAAATATAATAAGGGAAAAGATTGCAATAACTTTTCCGGTACACGGTTGTGTTGGGGAAGAATTAGAAGATATTAATATTAATCACAAATATTGCTGGATTATTGATCCGATAGACGGAACATTTAATTTTGTAAAAAATGTCCCCTTTTTTGGTACATTAATTGGTCTATTGGAGAATAAAATCCCAAAATACGGGTCCTTGAGGTTGCCGATGATAGAAAATAAATTATTAACCGGTGATAATCAAAATGCCTTTTTAAATGATGTCGCTTTCAAAACCACTAAATTTGAAGGATGGAGTAATTCTTTAATATTAACGACCGACTTAAACAGGTTGGAGCGTTCTAGTTTAAATCACCAATTTCGAAAATTAGAAACATTAAATTCAACCTTTAGGACATGGGGCGATTGTTTTGGCTACTACCTTCTTTGTATTGGAAAAGCTGATGTTATGATCGACATTGAATTAAAACCATTTGATATTTTACCCTTGGTTCCAATTCTTAGGGGTTCCGGGATTGAAATTATAGATCTATCGCCAGATCAAAATTACTCATCGATTGTCGCTTGCAAACCCGAGGTTAAACCAGAGTTGGAAAGTATATTTGCTAAATAAAGTGGAGCGGGCGAAGGGATTCGAACCCTCGACATCCACCTTGGCAAGGTGGTGCTCTACCAGCTGAGCTACGCCCGCAATAATTTTTAAGTTAATAAATTTAAATTTAAGAATCAAGATTATTATAACCAGACCAATGTTTTAGAAAGATAAAATAAATATGTTAATGTTTTTATTTGACAAAAGGATCGATGATATTACTTTATTCACTTTTCAATAACTCCATGCCCCCCGCCCATGTAGCTCAGTCGGTAGAGCGCGTCCTTGGTAAGGACGAGGTCGGCGGTTCAAATCCGCTCGTGGGCTCCACATAAATTCAAAATTAGTCAAAACAAATGGCAAAAGAACAGTTCCAGCGTACAAAACCTCATGTTAACGTAGGTACCATTGGTCATGTTGATCACGGTAAAACAACACTCACGACAGCAATATTGCATGCACAAGCAAGACAAGGTCTTGCTGAAGTAAAAACTTATGCTGATATTGCAAAGGGTGGTACAGTTCGAGATGCATCCAAAATTGTTACCATTGCGGTTTCTCATGTCGAATATGAGTCAGCTTCACGCCACTACGCTCATGTTGATTGTCCCGGTCACGCCGACTTTGTTAAAAACATGATAACTGGTGCAGCACAAATGGATGGTGCTATTTTAGTTGTTGATGCAACAACCGGACCCATGCCCCAAACACGGGAACACATTTTATTAGCCCGCCAAGTTGATGTTCCAAACTTGGTTGTTTTCTTAAACAAGTGTGACTTAATGTCCGGCGATGATGAAGAACTTCTTGAGTTGGTTGACATGGAAATTCGAGATTTGTTGAGTAAGTATGAATTCGATGGTGATAACGCTCAAATTATCCGTGGCTCTGCTACAAAAGCACTTGAAGATGATGAAAGTGAATTGGGCTTAGGGTCGATTCAAAAACTTATGGATGCGATTGATTCTGAAGTCGCTGAACCAGTTCGCGATGTTGACAAACCATTGTTAATGGCGGTTGAAGATGTTTTCACCATTACTGGTCGTGGTACTGTTGCTACTGGCAGAATCGAGCGTGGAATGATCAAGGTAGGCGAAGAAATTGAGATTGTTGGACTCGGTGAATCTATGAAAACAACCTGCACAGGAGTAGAAATGTTCCGTAAAGAGTTAGGACAAGGACAAGCTGGAGACAATGTCGGCATCTTGTTGCGTGGTGTTGAAAAGGCTGACATCCAAAGAGGACATGTTATTGCTGCTCCTGGAAGCATTAAACCACATACTAAAGCTAAAGCTCAAATTTATGTTTTGAATAAAGATGAAGGTGGTAGACATACACCTTTCTTTAAAGGTTACCGACCACAATTCTTCTTTGGTACTGCTGATGTAACGGGTATTGTTCAACTACCTGAAGGTGTCGAAATGGTTATGCCAGGAGATAACTTAGGTGTTGAAATAGAGTTACAGAAATCCATTGCTATG
Source organism: Opitutia bacterium (assembly GCA_018675995.1). Lineage (GTDB taxonomy): Bacteria > Verrucomicrobiota > Verrucomicrobiia > Opitutales > Seribacteraceae > Seribacter. Next base: position 24,584 of record JABGWZ010000105.1, read on the forward strand.
GAGCCCGGTCAAAGGTTTGCAATACGTGAAGGAGGCAAAACTATTGGAGCGGGTAACATTACCGAAATATCATAATTTTTTTCGATCCCCTCAGCACTTTACTTTTGGGAGAATAGCTCAATTGGTAGAGCACCGGTCTCCAAAACCGTAGGCTGTGGGTTCGAGTCCCTCTTCTCCCGCCATTACTTTTTAATTAATTTGAACCCATTCAAAAAAGTCAGATCCTTTTACAAGGAAACACTAGCTGAACTTGCAAAGGCAAGTTGGCCTAGTCTTGGTGAGCTTCGCGAATCTACTGTTGTTGTTGTTTTGGGAGTTGTTATCCTAGGCTTTTTTATATCAATTTCAGATTTTTCATTGTCAAACTGGGTGGAGTTTATAACACAAACACTTCGTTCCAGCTAAGCCCTTAAATTATGAGTGAAACTCTAATACCTGGCATGAGATGGTACGCAGTTCAATGCTTGTCAAATCACGAAGATAAAGTGCGAAGATATTTGACGAAGTACAAAGAAGAAGATGAATCTTTCGCAAAAGATTTAAATGAAATTTTGGTTCCAATCGAAACGGTTTCAGAAGTAAAAAATGGCAAAAAGAAGCAAAGAGACCGTAAATTTTACCCTGGGTATGTTTTCGTTGAAATGAAACTTTATGACGATCATGGCTCACTAAAAAAAGAACCATGGTATAAGGTCAAAGATACAGACGGGGTCATAAATTTTATTGGTCGTGAATCCCCTACGCCATTAAGGGAAGATGAAATTGCGCGGATATTAAACCAAGTTAATGAGGCAAAAGGAAAAGAAGTCCCCAAAGTCCAGTTTTCGAATGGCGAGGTGGTTAAAATTCTCGATGGTCCGTTCTTGAATTTAACTGGGGAAATAGAAGAAATTGATCCAGGTAAAGGAAGCTTGAAGGTCTCCGTATCTATATTCGGTAGGTTTACACCAGTTGAACTTGAATTTTGGCAGGTTGAAAAAGCTGACCAAGAATAACATTTATTATGTCTAAAAAAGCTGTTGGTCTCATAAAATTACAACTACCCGCAGGTGCAGCCAATCCGGCTCCACCCGTTGGTCCAGCATTGGGTGCGCAGGGCGTAAACATTATGGGCTTTTGTAAAGAATTTAATGCAAAAACAAAAGACCAATCTGGTTTAATTTTACCTGTTGTCATAACTGTTTACGCAGATAAATCTTTTAGTTTTATTTTAAAGTCCCCCCCTGCTTCTGTTTTGCTTAAAAAAGCTGCAGGCCTTGCTAAAGGCTCTGGTGTTCCCAATAGAGACAAAGTTGGCAAAGTTACGATGGATCAAATTAAAGAAATCGTTAAAACAAAACAGAACGACCTTAATGCTAGTAATGAGGATGCTGCTTGCAGGATTATCGAAGGAACAGCCCGAAGCATGGGCATAGAAGTATCTAAATAATTTTAACAAATGAAACCTCGAAGTAAAAAATACCGTAAATCATTGGAGTCCGTTGTCTCTGACGAATCATCATCATTGTCAGACGCTTTTCAAAAATTATCGAAATTTGAGAAAGTAAATTTTGATGAAACGGTAGAAGTTTCTTGCTCCATGGGTGTTGACCCAAAACAAAGTTCTCAAGGCGTTAGGGGAACAGTCAATTTGCCGCATGGTAGTGGTAGGGATGTAAGGGTTATTGTTTTTACTGATAATTCTGACGATGCTATAGCAGCTGGAGCGGATCATGCCGGTTTGGATGATTTAATTTCTAAGGTCAAGGATGGGTGGATGGATTTCGATGTGGCTATATCAACTACAGACGCAATGAAAAGTGTACGTAGTATTGCTCGTGTTCTTGGCCCTCGCGGATTAATGCCAACCCCTAAGGCTGGAACGGTTACGGATAATATCGCAGACGCGATCCAATTAGTTAAAGCAGGTCGTGTTGAATTCAAAATGGATAAAACTGGAGCACTAGCTGTCGTAGTCGGAAAGAGATCTTTCGCAAATGAGCAATTGGAGGAAAACACTGTTGCAGCTTTAAGTGCAATTTCAGAGTCAAGGCCTGATGGTTTTAAAGGTAAGTTTGTTAAAACCGTTTTTGTGAGCAGCTCTATGAGCCCAAGCGTCAAAATTAACACTTCGCTTGTTAACATTAATTAAAATTTTATTTATGAGACCTGAAAAATCATACCTCGTTAAAGAAGCATCTGAATATCTATCACGTTCTAATTATTTTTTTCTTACAGATTACAAAGGCATAGATTCAGCTGAAACAAACGAATTAAGAAAGAGACTTTCAGAAAGAGGAGCAGAGTTTCATGTTATCAAAAATAGCTCTTTGAGCATTGCTGCCAAAGAAAAAAATCTACCGGATTTTTCCGATTATCTTGTTGGTCACACTGCTATAGTTACTGGTGGAGATGATGTATCCGGTGTAGCGAAGACCCTTACTACTTTCAATAAAGAATCTAAAAAAGTTTCCGTCAAAGCAGGTAGTCTTGATGATCGTGTGTTAACTCCAGAAGAAGTTAAAATTTTATCAAACTTACCTAGCTTAGAAATATTACAGTCTAAATTGCTTTCTTTACTCAATACACCCGCAACACAAGTAGTTTCAGTTCTTAGTGCACCCGCACGGTCTCTAGCGACTGTTATTCAAGCAAAAGCGGACAAATCATAAAATCTAAATTTTCTGGGTACTCTACCCGAAATCACAAACAATAATCCACCCACCTAGAAGAAATTAGGGTTTCACCCTTAAACACCTATAGGTACTAATAATATTCAGGACAGGAGGTATAAATTAACATGTCAGATATAACCAAAGACCAAGTTATCGATTGGCTTAGCAACCAGTCAGTCATTGAGACAGCAGATCTCGTAAAACAACTCGAAGAAAAATGGGGAGTAAGTGCAGCAGCACCAGTTGCCGCCGTCGCCGCCGCCCCAGCAGGAGACGCAGGAGCAGCATCTGCTGAAGAAAAAAGTGAATTCGATGTTGTACTCGTTGAATTTGGAGGTAATAAGATTGCCGTAATTAAAGAAGTTCGAGCAATTACAGGCCTTGGCCTTAAAGAAGCAAAAGAGCTTGTTGAAGGTGCACCTAAGCCCGTTAAGGAAGGTGTTTCAAAAGATGAAGCAGCTGAAGTTGGCAAGAAACTTGAAGCAGCTGGAGCAAAAGTAGAAATTAAATAATGCACCCTCACCCCTCTTTAAATTTATAGCAACGAGCCGTATGGTTGTTTGTCAACCTGCGGCTTTTTTTGTTTCGTACCCTATCATAACAGTTAAAATATCTCACAATGGAAACAGCTATTCGTAAAAATTTCGGTAAACTAACTGAAGCTATTGAACCACCAAATTTATTACAAAATCAGGTGGATTCTTTTCATGATTTTCTGCAGAGAGAGGTTCCGTCCACTCACAGGAAACAGGCAGGCTTAGAGGCTGTCTTTAGTGAAGTGTTTCCTATCATTAGTTATGATGAGAAATCTAGGTTGGAGTATGTTAGTTACACAGTCGGAGAATCCAAACTTACAGAGATGGATTGTATCGATCAAAATTGTACATATGCAGCACCCTTGCAGGTTAAATTACGCTTACGACTAGAAGTTGAAGGCCAAAGTAAACCTTTTTATTCCGAAGAAGAAATATTTATGGGTGAGTTGCCTATTGTTACCGAAAGGGGTTCGTTTATAATAAATGGTGCCGAGCGTGTAGTAGTAAGTCAATTACATCGCTCACCCGGGGTAAGTTTTGAAGAGTCAGTGCATACAAGTGGTAAAACCCTTCACGGATTCAGAATTATTCCTGACCGTGGAACATGGATTGAAGCCCAATTCGATCAGCATGACCTTTTATATGTTTATTTGGATAGAAGAAGGCGTAGAAGAAAATTTTTAATCACCACATTCTTGAGGGCACTTCTTGATTCAGATTCAGATAAAGATTCAGATCAAAAAATAATTGAATTATTTTATGAAATTGAGTCGTTATCAATTGCAGACTTATTGAAGCGGGATAATGTTTCTAACTTTGTGTTAGTAGAACCAATGTTTGATCGCAACAAAGGCACTGTTTTAGCAAAAGCTTTCGAACCATTGACTAAAACTTATTTGAGAGCATTTCAAAAGGCCGGCGAATCTCAATTAAGAGCAATTGATACGTCAGTTGATGAGGGCGCAGTTATTCGTTGCCTGAAGAAAGATACTACCAAAAATAAGGACGAAGCATTAAAAGAGATTTATAAAAAGTTACGTCCGGGTGAGCCACCAGATCGGGCAAATGCTGAAGCTTTAATTACAAGACTATTTCTGGACTCAAAACGCTACGACTTGGCAAAAGTCGGTCGTCACATGCTTAATCTGAAACTTGGGCTAGACACACCTTTGGAAATTCGTGTTACCACAGTTGAGGATTTAGTCGCCGCGACAAGGAAGTTGACAGATTTTAAAAGAGGTAAGTCAAATGAAGAAAAAGCTCGTGAAGATGCTGGAAAATTTTTCGATATGGGCATTGATGATATCGATCATTTGGGTAATCGTAGGGTTAGGACAGTTGGAGAATTATTAGCAAATGTTTGCAGAAGCGGATTGTCCCGCACCGAGCGAGTTGTCAGAGAGAGAATGACTCTCTACGATCAAGGAGTAGAGTCATTATCGCCTGGGAAATTAATAAATCCAAAAGCATTAACAACAGTTGTTCGCGATTTCTTTGCGAGAAGTCAACTTAGTCAATTTAAAGACCAAATTAATCCATTAGCAGAGATGACACACAAAAGACGTTTATCTGCACTTGGACCTGGTGGACTAAACCGTGAGCGTGCAGGTTTTGAGGTTAGAGATGTGCATCCGACTCACTATGGAAGAATTTGCCCAATTGAAACCCCTGAAGGTCCAAACATTGGGCTTATCAATACATTAGCGACATATGCTAAGATTGATGAGTTTGGTTTTTTGCAGGCACCATATCACCCTGTTAAAAAGGGCGTTGTTGATAAGAATCCAAAAAATGTACAATACTTAAATGCGTTTGAAGAAGAGAGATATACGATCGCACAAGCAAATACAGAAGTTGATGCATCAAATAAGTTAACTGGACGTGTAACTTGTCGATATCGTGATCAAGTTAGCGAGTACGATCCCAAGGAAGTGGAATTTATGGATGTATCTCCAAAGCAGGTCGTTTCTGTCGCTGCTGGACTTATTCCCTTTCTCGAACATGATGATGCAAACCGTGCTTTAATGGGAGCAAATATGCAACGCCAAGCTGTGCCTTTGTTGCAATCTGATTCTCCTCTAGTTGGTACTGGTATTGAAAAGAAGGTGGCAGAAGATTCTAAGACAGTAACCGTTTCTGAGTCTGAGGGTATCGTCGCTCTCGCTGACGGTAAAAGGATTGTTGTTACCGACGACGGTAATTTACCTCCGAGATTCCTTAAAGAAGCTCGAAGTGATCATAAGCGCGGTATTTACTGCTACGACTTAAGAAAATTTTTACGCTCTAATGCGGGAACATGTTTCAATCAAAAACCAATAGTTAGAAGAGGTGATAAAGTTAAAGTCGGACAAGCACTTGCAGATGGTGCATGCACAGACAATGGTGAACTTGCTATCGGCCGAAATATACTCGTCGCATTCATGCCTTGGAAGGGTTATAATTTTGAGGATGCGATATTAATTTCCGAGAAAATGATTAAGGATGATATTTATACATCCATTCATATCGAAGAGTTTGAAGTAACAGCCCGAGATACTAAGCTGGGAGCTGAAGAAATCACTCGTGATATTCCGAATGCCGGAGAAGAAGCATTAAGAAACCTTGATCACTTAGGCGTTGTGCGAATTGGTGCAGAAGTTAAGCCCAGTGATATATTGGTAGGAAAAATTACGCCCAAAAGCGAAACTGACTTGGCGCCAGAAGAAAAACTTCTGCGAGCAATCTTTGGTGAAAAAGCTGCTGATGTTAAAGATAGTTCACTGAAAGTTCCATCTGGAACTCAAGGTATAGTGATGGATATTAAAGTATCGAGTAGAACGGATGCCGAGCAAGAGAAGCTTTCGCCATCTGATTTGCGTCGTCAAATGAAACAGATAAAAGAAGACTATCGTAACCAGTCAGATGAGTTACGATCTCAGTTAACGGAATCACTTTCTAATATTCTATTGGGCGAAAAAATTCCGTTGAATGTAACAAATTCCGAAACTGGAGATATTATAATTCCTTCAAATAGAAAAATAACTAAAACTCTACTTCGTAGATTATCATCTGTTCATCGTTATATTGATATACCTCCGTCTCCCGTCCGCATAAAAGTTTTTGAAATTATCGAAAGCTATGAATCTAAATTTAATGAGCTTGATGATGATCGTGATAGAAAAATTGAATCTATTGAGCAAGGTGATTCTATTGATCAGGGAGCGATAAAAAATGTCCGTGTATTTGTAGCGAAAAAGCAAAAAATGCGTGTCGGTGATAAAATGGCAGGACGACATGGAAACAAAGGTGTTGTTGCAAAAATAGTTGCAGAAGAGGATATGCCATTTTTACCTGACGGTACGCCAATTCAAATCTGCTTAAACCCACTTGGCGTTCCGAGTCGAATGAATGTTGGGCAGGTCTTGGAAACTCATTTAGGTTGGGCATGCGAAAAATTAGGTTTTAAAGTTGCTACACCCATATTTGACGGCATTCCAGAAAGTCGAATTAAAGAATATTTGCAAGAAGCTAATTTGCCCGATACAGGTAAGTCTGTTTTATATGATGGTTGTACTGGTGAACCTTTTTACCAAAAAATTGTAGTCGGGTACATGTATATGCTGAAACTAAATCATTTAGTTTCTAGTAAAATCCATGCCCGTGCAGTTGGTCCATATAGCCTTATTACTCAGCAACCATTGGGAGGAAAAGCTCAATATGGAGGTCAACGTTTTGGAGAAATGGAGGTTTGGGCACTTGAGGCTTACGGTGCAGCTTATACCTTACAGGAAATTCTTACTGTTAAATCAGATGATGTCGCAGGAAGGACAAAAATCTATGAATCATTGGTTAAAGGTGATAATTCCCTTCAAGCAGGAACACCACAATCATTCAATGTTTTAATGAAGGAGATGCAAAGCCTTTGCCTAGACATACGGGTCCTCGGTGAGGATACCCTCTAATCATTAAGTAAATTATTTTAATAATCTCTCAAAAAGGTAAATCATGAGTGTTGAAGCAGTAAATGAAGCATTAGGTGTGGAAGTAGGACCCATGGATAGGGTTTCCATCACTGTGGCATCTCCGGATGTTATAAGATCTTGGTCTAAGGGTGAAGTGAAGAACCCGGAAACTATAAATTATAGAACTTTTAAACCTGAACCAGGAGGTCTTTTTTGTCAGAAAATATTCGGTCCGGTACGAGATTATGAATGTGCTTGTGGCAAATATAAAAGAATAAAGTATAAAGGTGTTGTTTGTGATCGTTGCGGTGTTGAGGTCACCGTATCTCGCGTACGTAGAGATCGCATGGGTCATATAGAGCTTGCCGTTCCCGTTTCTCATATTTGGTTTTTGAAAAGTATGCCGAGTAGGTTGGGCTTGTTACTTAATATGACTGCTAAAAGTTTAGAAAGAGTTCTTTACTATGAGCAGTATATGGTTACTGACCCTGGAAATACACCCTTAGAAGAAAAACAACTATTATCTGATAAAGAATTTAGAGAAGCTCAAGACGAGTTCGGAGATGAGTTTGAGGCAAAGATGGGAGCTGAGGCTGTAAGAGATGTTCTTGCTAGAATTAACCTTGAGGATGAGCTTGAGGAACTTTACGACCAAATGCATGATACCAAGTCCAAGCAGATAAAGAAGAAGTTGGCTAGCAGGCTTAAGGTCACACAAGGATTTCTACATTCTGGGGCTTCCCCAGAATGGATGGTTCTGGATAGTATACCAGTTATACCACCGGACCTTAGACCACTTGTTCCTCTCGAAGGTGGACGATTTGCCACAAGTGATTTAAATGATTTGTACCGACGCGTTATCAATCGTAATAATCGATTAAAAAATCTTTTACAGCTGAAAACCCCAGATGTAATTATTCATAATGAAAAGCGTATGCTGCAAGAAGCAGTAGATGCCCTTTTCGATAATGGCAGGCATGGCAGAGCAATAACCGGTTCGGGAAATCGTGCATTAAAATCTTTAAGTGATATGCTTAAAGGTAAACAAGGTCGTTTTCGCCAAAATCTGCTAGGTAAGCGTGTTGATTATTCCGGACGTTCTGTGATCGTTATTGGTCCCGAACTCAAGCTTCATCAATGTGGATTGCCTAAGAAAATGGCATTAATTCTATTTGAACCTTTTATAATCCGGAGGCTTAAAGAACTTGGCTTTGTTCACACCGTTAGAGGTGCGAGAAAAATGATAGAAAGCCGCTCGCCTGAGGTTTGGGATATTTTGGAAGAAGTTACAAAAGGACACCCGGTTCTTCTGAACCGTGCCCCTACCCTGCATAGACTTTCGATTCAGGCGTTTGAGCCAGTTCTTATTGAGGGTAATGCTATTCGTGTACATCCTCTTGTTTGCACAGCCTATAACGCAGACTTTGATGGTGATCAAATGGCCGTACATGTACCCTTATCAGTTGAAGCCATTATGGAAGCAAAGCTTTTAATGATGGCTACCCACAATATCTTTTCTCCTTCAAGTGGAAAGCCCATCCTAACTCCTTCTCAGGATATAGTACTTGGTTCATATTTCTTAACTATGAACCCAAAAAATGAGCCTAAAGAAGGTGAGAGGCTTCCCTTACTTGGCAGCCTTGAAGAAGCTTTGAGTGCATTACACGAAGGTGTACTTAATTTACATGACTGGATAAACATGAAGAATCCAGATAAAGGCAAACAGACTCTCTTTGGGATATCAAAGAAAAGTTGCGTTTGTACAACAGTTGGTCGTGTTCTCTTTAATACGATATGGCCAGATGAACTCGGATTTTTCAATCAACCCGCACTGAAAGGTGACTTGGGTAATTTAATTTTAGAAACTTTTCGACTTAGAGGCAAAGAAGAGACTATTGAGTCATTAGATCGTCTTAAGGAAATGGGTTTCGATATGGCTACAAAAGCCGGTATTTCTATTGGGATTTTCGATATGATCATACCACCGGAAAAAAAGCAGCGAATTACAGTTGCTCGGAAAGAAATTGATAAAGTTGAGGATCAATTCAAAAAAGGAATTATTACACGCGGAGAGAGGCACAATAAAATTATTGATGTTTGGACAACCGCAACAGATGATATTGCAAAAGAGGTATTTGCCTGTTTGGACGAAAATATGGGCAAAGATACTATTAATCCAGTTTTCCTCATGATGGATTCAGGGGCAAGGGGCAACCGTCAACAAGTTAGGCAGTTGTGTGGTATGCGTGGCTTAATGGCCAAACCATCAGGTGAAATTATTGAGCAGCCAATTTTAGCTTCATTTCGCGAAGGTTTATCTGTTTTGGAATACTTTATGTCCACACACGGTGCCCGTAAAGGGCTGGCTGATACTGCACTTAAAACTGCAGATGCAGGATACCTAACGCGTAAATTATGTGATGTTGCCATGGATTGCATTATTGTTCGCGATGATGACGATAGAAGAGATGGTGTTGTTAAAAAAGCCATAATGGAAGGCGACAACGAAGTAGTTCCTTTAAGAGACAGAATTATTGGCAGATATGCCACTGATGACATCATAAATCCTTCTAATCCCAGTGAAAAAGTTCTTACTTCAGGAAGTCTTATAACGGAGGAAATTGCATCAACTATCGATGCCTTGGGAATTACACGAGTTCGAGTGATGTCGCCATTATCCAGTAGAATCAAAAATGGATTGACAGCTTTGGAATATGGTATTGATCCATCAACTAACAGTCTAGTAAAGCAAGGTTCATCAGTTGGTATTATAGCTGCTCAATCAATCGGAGAACCGGGTACTCAATTAACAATGAGAACATTCCATATTGGCGGTATCGCTAGTGCTGGAAGGGAAGATCCAGTAATTAATGTGAGAAAAGCCGGCAAGTTAAATTATAAGGGTTTAAGGTTGGTTACTTTAGCAAATGACCAACAGGTCACATTAAATAAAACTGGCTCGATTCAGGTACTTGATGAAGATGACCGAATAATTGATGACTACCCCATTCCAGCAGGTGCGTTACTCCATTTCAAAGATGGCGATGCGGTAGAGGATGAAGCTCTTTTGGCACAATGGGATCCATATAATATTCCGATTCTTTCAGAAAAGAAAGGTGTTATTTCATTCGAAGATATGCTTCCAGGCGTAACGACTAAGGTAGAAAGAGATGCATCGGGTGGTCGATCAATGGTTGTGATCGAGCATAAGGAAGATTTAAATCCTCAAGTCATTGTTAAAGATCCATCAGGTAACCCAATTGCAACTTATTCTGTACCAACTGGTGCACAAGTTGCTGTTGATGAAGGTACTCGAATTGACGCTGGATCAATTATTGCAAAGACTCCAAGACAAGCATCAAAAACACAAGATATTACCGGAGGACTTCCTAGGGTGGCAGAACTCTTTGAAGCCCGTCGCCCTAAAGAAGGCAATGTAGGTCAAATGGCTAAAATTGATGGTATTGTTTCCGAGGCAGGAACATTACGATCCAAAAAAAGGTTACTTGTTACTAACGAGGAATCAGGACAGGTTGAGGAACATTTAATTCCTCATGGTAAGCATGTTCTTGTTCAACCTGGTGATTTTGCTCAAAAAGGTCAGTTGATTACTGAAGGTGCAAAAGACCCTCATGAAATCTTAGAGATACTCGGTCCATCTGCGGTTCAGGAATATTTAATTGAAGAAATTCAAAAAGTGTATCGTCTTCAAGGTGTTACTATCAATGACAAGCATTTAGAAGTAATTATTTCTCGAATGCTTTTTAAGGTACGCATAACTGATCCTGGTGACACAGAATTCTTTTGGGGTGATCAGGTAGACCGATTTGCTTTTATGGATGCAAACGAAGGTATTTCTGAAAAAGGTGGTAAGCCAGCAGAGGGAGAGCCCATATTGTTGGGAATTACTAAAGCCTCTCTTGAAACAGATAGCTTTATCTCTGCCGCATCTTTTCAAGAAACTACTCGTGTACTTACCAACGCAGCAACCCTCGGAAAGATTGATGATTTAAAAGGATTTAAGGAGAATGTCATTATGGGCCACCTAATTCCTGCAGGTACTGGACTTCCAAAATGGCGTAGGCTGAAAATTGATACCCTTGGCTCTGCTAAAGTGGAAGAAAAAACAGCATAGTTAATTTTCAAAATAAAAATTTAATACTTGAGAAATTTATCAAACCTGATACTTTAGCTACTTTTCCTTAATTTTCTACCCATGCCCACAATAAACCAATTAGTTAGAAAAGGTCGTCGCATTCAAAAAGCGAAGACTAAATCGCCAGCATTGAAAGCCTGTCCATTTCGTCGAGGAGTTTGCGTGCAAGTCACTACTCGTACACCTAAAAAACCTAATTCTGCTATTCGTAAGGTTGCAAAGGTTAGGTTAACTACAGGTCACGAGGTTATTGCATATATTCCCGATGAAGGGCACAACCTTCAAGAGCACAGTATTGTTTTATTACGTGGAGGCCGAGTAAAAGATTTGAATGGAGTTAGGTATCACATCGTCCGTGGTACTTTAGATTGCCAAGGTGTTGAAAAAAGAAGGAGAAGTCGTTCTAAATATGGCGTTAAGCGTCCTAGGAAATAGTTTTTATTATGTCACGCAGACGAAAAGCAGTTAAAAGACCAACTATGCCAGACCCCAGGCATGGCAGTCCGTTAGTTAGTACACTCATAAACGCAGTTATGCTAAGCGGTAAAAAAGCATTAGCACAGAGAATAGTTTATGGTGCTATTGAAAAAATGGCCGAAAAACTCGAGAAAGGAAATCCAGTCGATTTAGTTCTTGGAGCATTGGAAAACATTCGTCCTAAAATCGAGGTTAAAAGTAGGCGAGTTGGTGGGGCCACTTATCAAGTTCCAATAGAAGTTCCATATGAGCGCCAACAGAGCTTAGCATTTAGATGGGTCGTCAAAGCAGCAAGTGCTCGTAAGGGTGCCCCTATGTCTGACTCATTGGCAAGCGAACTTATTGACGCTTATAATAACACAGGATCAGTCGTTAAAAAACGTGAAGAAACACACAAGATGGCACAAGCCAATCGTGCGTTTGCTCATTTGCGTTGGTAGTTTTTCTATGAGCGATAAAGAAAATTTTTCAAAAGCTAATTCAGGCGAGCGTCCTACTGTCCTTGAGCACACTCGCAATATTGGTATTGCCGCCCACATCGATGCAGGTAAAACTACTTGCACCGAGCGTGTTCTTTACTATTCAGGGGTTGTTCATAAAATTGGTGAAGTGCACGAAGGTGGAGCTACAACTGATTGGATGGAGCAAGAGCGCGAAAGGGGAATAACGATTACTTCTGCTGCAATTTCCTGTGGTTGGACAACAGTAGATGGTCCCTTTTCTTCAATTCCTCACCGCATTAACATAATCGATACCCCTGGACATGTTGACTTCACAGCCGAAGTAGAAAGATCTTTACGTGTTTTAGATGGTGCAGTTGGTGTGTTCACTTCTGTTGAAGGTGTCCAGCCTCAGTCTGAAACTGTTTGGCGACAAATGGACAAGTATAATGTTCCTCGCTTAGGATTCATTAATAAAATGGACCGCATGGGATCTGACTTCCTTGCCGCGGTAGGTACTATGAGGGATAAGCTAGGTGCAAATGCTCATCCTCTTTACCTTGCTATTGGTGCAGAAGAAAACTTTAAAGGTTTAGTTGATTTGGTTAAGATGGTTGCCTATGTTTATGATGAGTCTGACGCCTCTGGTGTTAGATTCACGGTTGAGGAAATACCATCTGATATGGAAGAATTGGCTACGGATTATCGTGAGTCATTAATTGAAGCGATTTCTGATTTTGATGATGATATTGCTAATAAATTCTTAGAGGGAATAGAAATCTCAGAGGATGAAATTAAGCTTGGTATCCGCAAGGCAACTTTGTCTTTAAAATTTATTGGAGTAATCCCTGGCAGTGCTTTCAAAAATAAAGGTGTTCAGATGTTGATGGATGCAGTTGTTGATTACTTACCAAGTCCACTTGACTTGCCACCAATGAAAGGTGAAGATTCTGACGAGAAGCCTGTTGAAGTTTCACCTGATGATGGGGCTAAAGTAGCTGGACTTGCTTTTAAGTTGATGTCAGACCCTTATGTAGGAAAATTAGTTTTTTATCGAATCTATCAAGGTACACTGAGGAAAGGTTCTACACTTTACAATCCGCGGACTAGAAAAAGTGAAAGAGTCTCGCGTTTGATGGTCATGAAAGCAAATGACCGCGAGGATATTGATGTAGCTTATTCGGGTGATATATGTGCCCTGATAGGCGTAAAGGATGTTGTTACCGGTGACACATTAGCAGATAAGGATTTAGATCTAAGGCTTGAACCACCGAGTTTTCCCGAGCCAGTTATATCCATGTCTATTGAACCCGCAACTAAGGCGGATCAGGAAAAAATGGGTATCGGTCTTCAGCGACTAGCGGAAGAAGATCCAACATTCGGCTTGTCCACAAATGAAGAAACTGGTCAGACGATTATTTCCGGAATGGGTGAATTGCACCTCGATATAATCAGAGATCGTTTGTTTCGGGAATTTAAAGTTGACGCTAACGCAGGTAAACCGCAGATAGCTTATCGCGAAACCATGCTAAAGTCTTCGGAAGGCAATGGTAAATTTATACGTCAATCAGGTGGTCGTGGTCAGTATGGTCATGCTGTTATTAAGATGGAGCCGCTTGAAAAAGGTAAAGGAATTGAACTGGAAAACAAAATAGTTGGTGGTTCAATTCCCAAGGAGTTTATAAAACCCACTTTTGATGGTATTAAAGAAGCAGCTTTATCTGGTGTCGTTGCAGGCTATCCTGTAATAGATTTTAAAATTACACTATATGATGGCTCATTTCATGATGTTGATTCATCTGAAATGGCTTTCAAGATGGCAGGTATATTTGCCTTTAAGGATGCTATGAAAAATGCAAATCCAATTTTACTTGAACCAATCATGAAGGTTGAGGTCTCTACTCCTGAAGATTATCAAGGGGAACTCATGGGTGACCTTAATCGTAGGCGTGGTCAAATTCAAGGAATGGAAACTCGTGGTAATGCTTGTGTTATTCAAGCATTTGTTCCTTTGGAAAATATGTTTGGGTACTCTACCGACATGAGATCACTATCATCAGGCAGAGCAGACTACTCTATGACTCCATCTCATTTTGAACAGGTACCTCAAAGCCTTGTTCAAACTATTGTTGAAACCTCAAGCAGAGAACCTGCAAGAACATAATTACTTTAAATGAACGGACAGCGCATACGCATTAAACTTCGTGGTTTTGATTACCGCGTTATTGATCAGTCTGCTAGTGATATTGTAGACACCGCAAAAAGAACAGGTGCTCGCGTTGCGGGTCCTATCCCTATGCCTACAAGAATCGAAAGATACACTGTAAATCGCTCACCTCATGTTGACAAGAAGTCCATGGATCAATTTGAGCTAAGAACTCACAAACGCCTTATAGACATCATTGAGCCAACTGTCCAAACAGTTGACGAACTAAAAAAACTTAACTTACCCGCAGGAGTCGAAATTAACATTAACGTATAGAAAAAAAGGTTACAAATAACCTTTAACGCAGGTTTATAAATGATTAAAACCCCCTGCCGCTTAAAGAATGAAACTTGAATTACTAGGAAAAAAACTTGGCATGAGCCAAGTCTACGACGCTGACAACAATCTTGTTCCAGTCACGATCATCGAAGCTGGTCCTTGCCCGGTTTTGCAGATCAAAACAGTTGAACATGACGGATATAATGCTGTTCAAATCGGGTACAACCCTAATGGGAAATCTCCGAATAAAACAAATGCATGTGCAAATGGTCATGCAAAAAAAGCGAAGACTGAAACCCAACAAGTTTCACAGGAGTTTCGCTTAGATGATGATCATGAGTTTAAAATTGGTACCAACATAACTGTTGATGATTTTAAATCCGTTGAGAAAGTAGATATTGTCTCTAAAACAAAGGGTAAAGGTTTTCAAGGGGTTGTGAAGAGATGGAATTTTGGTGGCGGTCCAGCATCCCATGGTTCTATGTTTCATCGAAGAGGGGGATCTTATGGATTATGCCAGTGGCCTGGTAGAATTTTCAAAAATAAAAAAATGCCTGGCCACATGGGTGATAAAAGTCGGACAACACAAAACCTAAAGGTTGTGAAAGTTCTACCCGAAAAAAACATTCTACTTATTAAAGGTAGCGTGCCAGGGCATAAAGGTTGTATTATTACTCTTCGTATTGCAAAGAAGACCACTCAAAAAGGATAATAATGAAATTTAAGTTTTTTAATTCAGATGGATCTGCAAACGGTGATAAAGAAATCGACAACTTCCCGATTCTCGATGGTGATAAAGGTGTTGATGCACTTAGGCAGTCTATTATTGCGGTTCATGCAAACCAAAGACAGGGGAATGCTTCTACAAAAGTTCGTTCTGAAGTAAGAGGTTCTGGTAAGAAAATTTACAGGCAAAAAGGTTTAGGTGTCGGACGTGCTGGAGACAAAAAAGCAACCCAACGCCGTGGTGGAGGAGTTGTATTCGGTCCTAGACCACGCTCATACAGTCAAAAACTTAATAAGAAACTTAAGATGCTTGCTATGAAGAGAGCGTTAGTTGATCAGGCAAATTCCTCAAATATTGTCCTTATTGATGAGTGGAAGGTTTCTGAAGCTAAGACAAAGATTTTTCATGGAATTATGAAAAAAATTGTCCCAGATGCTACAAAAGTTCTTGCGATTGATGATTCATTTGACGATCAGTTCGCTTTAGCTGCACGAAATCTGCCGACAGCTCGTCTAGGAAGAGCACAAGACCTAGGCCCGTTAGACATTGTTCAATGTGACCAAATAATACTTAGCATGAAGGGCCTCGATATCCTACTCGCTAAATTTAATACGGAGAAAGCCAATTAATGAAAGAAGCAGTTACCATTCTTAAGGAGTCACTTCTCACGGAGAAAGCAACAATGCTTTCATCCAATCTAAACCAATATTTATTCTCGGTTGTCTCAACTGCTACAAAACCAAACATTAAAAGGGCGATTGAGAGTACATTCAGCGTTAAGGTTTTAAAAGTTAACACCATAAATGTTAAACCTAAGTCAAAACGTGATCGAACAAGACGTAATAAGCTTGGTTTCAAGAGCGGAATGAAAAAAGCAATCGTTACCCTTCAGTCTGGTGACAGTATTGATTTAGCCTAGGAGATTTAGTTTATGCCAATTTTACAACAAAAACCAGTCACTCCTTCAGGAAGGTTTTTCCTTAAGAATAAAGTTGATCTCGCAAAAAAGAGACCTGAGCGTTCTTTAACAAAGTGTGTACATCGTAAAAAAGGTCGTAATGCATACGGTCGTATTACTTCAAGACGCCGTGGTGGTGGCCATAAAAGACTTTACAGGCAAATTGATTTTCGGAGAGAACAAATTGATCAACCTTCAAAAGTGTTAGCTTTGGAGTATGATCCCAATCGCACAGCACATCTTGCTTTGCTTGAGTTTGAAGATGGCACAAAAACATATATACTTGCTCCCACATCTGTATCAGTCGGTGATACCCTGTTAAGTTCAAATCAAAAAATTGATTTCAAACCTGGTAATGCCCTTCCTCTTAATCTAATTCCTCTTGGCACAAAGGTACATTGTGTTGAAATGTTGCCCGGGGCAGGTGCAAAATTAGCAAGATCAGCAGGTTGCGAGGTGCGCTTAATTTCTGTTGATGGAAATCATGCTTCTTTAAAAATGCCGAGTGGTGAAATTCGTTTAGTTAAAGAAACATGCCGTGCCACAATTGGTTCGGTTGGTAATTCTGCACACCAAAAATCTACTATCGGTAAAGCCGGAAGAAATCGCTGGAAAGGTCGCAGACCAAGGGTTCGTGGCGTAGCGATGAATCCTGTTGATCACCCAATGGGTGGTGGTGAAGGTAGGACATCAGGCGGTGGGCACCCTTCATCTCCTTGGGGGCAATTGTCAAAGGGATTTCCAACAAGAAAAAAATCGAAACCTTCTAATTCTCAGATACTTGTTCGTCGAAATGGGCGAAGAGTTAAATAACAAATTTATCCTATGACGCGTTCTATTAAAAAAGGCTTTTTCGTTGAGCCAGGCCTTATGAAAAAAGTGATGAAAGCACAAAATGCAGGTGATCGTAAACCTATAAAAACATGGTCACGAAAGTCCACTATTACTCCCGATTTTGTAGGCTTAAACTTTACTGTTCATAATGGTAAGAGTTTCCTACCTGTATATGTGACTGAAAATATGGTTGGTCATAAATTAGGCGAGTTTTCGGCCACCCGCTCTTTCAAATCACACAATCCTCACACCCAGAAATAAAATATATCATGGAAGTAAAATCGTATTCAAAATATATGAGGATTTCTCCTAAGAAAGCACGTGAAGTTGCTAGGATTTTACCCGGTAAAAAGGTAACCGAAGGTGTATCCTTGTTAAAATATATTCCACGAAAAGCAGCACGGCTTTTAGACAAAACTTTAAAATCAGCAATGGCGAATGCAGAGAATAATGATAATCTTAATGCAGATGATTTATTCATCAAGGAAGCGATTATTGAGGAAGGCCCTGCTTTGAAAAGATTTAGGCCCTGTGCTAGGGGTTCATCTCACCCTTACAAAAAACGTATGAGTCACATACGTATTGTTTTAACAGACGAAGCTTAATTATTATGGGACAAAAAGTTAATCCAATAGGTTTTCGTTTAGGTGTTAGGCGTAATTGGAGTGCTCGTTGGTATGCCAACAAGCATGATTACTCTAAATTTCTTGAAGAAGATAATTTAATAAGAGCGTTTCTTGAGAAAAAACTACGATTTGCATCTGTGCCAAGAATAGTAATTGAGAGAGCATCAAGCAGAACTCGCGTTACTATTTGGACAGCACGTCCTGGTATTGTTATTGGTCGTAAAGGACAAGAATTGGATACCCTTAGGGATTCCCTGAACAAGAATATTGGCAATGACATTAGACTTGAAATACAGGAAATTAAGAAACCTGATTTAGTTGCGTCATTAGTTGCTGAAAATGTTGCGTTACAATTAGAGCGAAGGATTGCATTTAGAAGAGCGATGAAAAAAGCGGTTCAAACGACTATGTCAATGGGTGCTGAAGGGATTCGTATTCAATGTGCTGGTCGTTTAGGTGGTGCTGATATTGCAAGAACTGAACAGGCAAGAGAAGGCAGGGTGCCACTCCATACACTCCGCGAAAATATTGATTATGGTCTCGTAGAGGCAAATACAGTTTATGGCATCATTGGTATAAAGTGCTGGGTATGCCTTAAGGACGAAGATAAAATTTTCTAAATCATCTTGTTATGCCTAAATTACTTCCATCCCGTACAAAATATAGAAAAGTTTTTAAAGGCCGCGTGCGTGGTACAGCTTCAAGGGGGAATACCGTTTCCTTCGGAGAGTTTGGTATTCAATCTTTAACGCGTGGCAGAATGACTTCTAACCAAATTGAATCAGCACGTGTTGCTATCAATCGCCACCTTAAAAGAAAA
The DNA here is from genome assembly GCA_018675995.1 of Opitutia bacterium. Taxonomy (GTDB): domain Bacteria; phylum Verrucomicrobiota; class Verrucomicrobiia; order Opitutales; family Seribacteraceae; genus Seribacter. The sequence continues at coordinate 43,238 of JABGWZ010000105.1, forward strand.
GGTAAAGTGTGGATCCGAGTATTTCCCCACAAACCTGTAACTAAAAAGCCAGCTGAAACAAGGCAGGGAAAGGGAAAAGGCCCCGTAGATCATTGGGTTGCTGTTATTAAACCGGGCCATGTTCTTTTCGAAATTGCAGGTTGTTCATTAACTCTAGCACGAGAAGCACTTGGTCTCGCAGACGCAAAACTTCCTTTTCGTTGCCGTCTTGTTCAACGAAAACAAACTTTTTAATTTTTCATGAAAATTTCAGAAATTAACGATTTATCAGATACCGAGCTTGAGATGAAATTTCGAGAACTTGGAAAAGAATTGCTAGATCTTCAGATAAGAAAACAAACTGGTCAGGTCGAAAAGCCTCACCTTATTAAAAGTATTCGTAGAGATCGGGCTAAAATTTTAACAGTATTAACTCAACTTAAGTCAAAAAGTGCTTAACCATAAATTTGTATGACTACTGAAGATATAAGAAATAACCGAAAAGAATTAATCGGTTTGGTAAGAGCAAAAACCGGAGACAAGTCGGTGAAGGTTGTTTACGAATACAAAACGCCCCACCCTCTTTATAAGAAGGAGATACGGAGAAAAACCACGGTACATGTCCATGATGAAAAGAATGATTCATCAGTTGGCGACAAAGTTAAAATAACATCCACTAGGCCTTTGAGTAAACTTAAGCGTTGGCGGATATCGCAGATTATTGAAAAAGCCCCCGTATTATAAATTGCCATGATTCAATTACTAAGTAGATTAAATGTTGCTGATAATACGGGTGCAAAAAAAGTTCGTATGATTCGCAGGATTGGTCAAAATAAGAAAACTGCCTCAATTGGTGATATCATAGTTTGTCATGTTAAAGAAAGTTCGACTGAAGCTTCAGTCAAAAAAGGCACTGTAGTTAGAGCACTGGTAGTTCGTACCAAATCTCCTGTACGAAGAAGAGATGGTAGTTATTTAAGGTTTGATGAAAATGCGTGCGTGATTGTTAATGATGATGGTACGCCGAAAGGGACTCGTATTTTCGGTCCGGTTGCACGCGAATTGCGCCTTAAGTTTATGAAAATAATTTCACTTGCTCCGGAGGTTTTGTAATCATGTCAAAGAATATAAAAAAAGGTATTGAAGTTGTTGTTATTGCTGGTGACCATAAGGGAAAAAAAGGAAAAATTCTTCATGTAAACCGCGTTAAAAATAGGGTTTTAGTTGAGAGTGTTAACATGATAAAGAAACACGAAAAAAAATCTCAGGATAACCCCCAAGGTTCAATTGTCGAAAGAGAATCATCAATTCACATTTCAAATGTAAAACCTGCTGTACTAGCTAAAAAATAGTATTTCATATTACCCTTAAATATATAAAGATTAATGAGTGTTCCTGAACTTAAAAAGATTTACTTAGAAGAAGTTGTTCCAGCTCTTCAAAAAAATTGTGGTTTTCAAAATTTACATCAAGTACCCAAAATTGATAAAGTGGTACTGAATAGTTCTTTTGGTGTTGAATTAGATAAAAACGGTATTGAAGAACTTCGTAAAGATATAACTGCACTCTCTGGGCAGGCTCCAATCGTGATTAAGGCAAAGATGAGTGTATCTAATTTCAAATTAAGAGAAGGGATGCCTGTTGGAATCAAAGTTACTCTTCGGGGTAATGTTATGTGGGAGTTTCTTCTTAGGTTAATTGCAATTGCCCTTCCTAACATCCGTGATTTTAGAGGTGTATCTTCCAAACTAGATGGTTTGGGAAATTATACATTAGGAATAATCGACCACAGTATTTTTCCTGAAATTAACGTAGAACGCCAAAGAACAAATACCGGGCTTGATATTTCAATCGTCACCACTGCTCAGAATGATGAGCACGGAAAAGAACTCCTGCAACTTCTTGGTATGCCTTTCCGGAAGCAACCAACTCAAACTTCAAGCGAGCAAAAAGCTGCTTAACATTTTCATAACTATGGCTAAGAAATCAGTAATTCATCGAAACAAGAAAAGGGAAATGCTCGTCGCAAAATATGCCGCAAAACGAGCATCTTTAAAGAAGATATTAACTGACCCTAATACTTCTGAGGAAGAATTTTATATAGCACAGGCAAAGCTAACAAAACTCCCTAAAAATTCTTCTCCTGTAAGGCTTGTTAATCGTTGTACCTTGACGGGTAGGTCTAGAGCTACGATTCGGAAATTTGGCCTTTCTAGAATTTCTTTTAGAGAACTTGCATTACAAGGCAAGATCCCTGGTGTTATTAAAGCATCTTGGTAAATAATTTTAATTTAATTCATTATGTCAGTACACGATACCATTGGTGATTTTATAACCGTTATCAGAAACGCAGGCCAAGCCGGCAAAGTAACCTGTAGTTACCCTCATTCTAATTTAAGATTAGGTATTGCACAGATTCTAAAATCCCGCGGATTTGTTGAAAATTGTGACGAAGAGTCAACGCCTGCAGGCCACAAAAATATACAAATTACTTTAAAGTATATCGACGGAGAACATGCAATTCGGGGTATTAACCGCGTTAGCACACCTGGCAGACGTACTTATTGCGGATATCGTGATATACCACGTGTTTTGGGAGGTCTTGGAATTTCAATTCTCAGTACGCCTAATGGTGTTATTGATGACAAAGCAGCTAGAAAAAGCAAACTCGGTGGGGAAATTCTCTGCAGCGTTTGGTAACTATCTTAAATTTATTTATAATGAGCAGAATTGGAAAAGTACCAGTACAAATACCCGCAGGCGTGGAGGTCAAAATCACTGATCAGAATGTTTGTATAAAAGGACCGAATGGTGAATTGAGCAAAGATTTTTCACCCCTTGTCTCGATTAGTGAAGCCGACAATACAGTTGTTGTGAAACCAGTAAACAATACTAGGGCAGCTCAAGCTAATTATGGCACGACACGCTCAATCATTTCAAATATGGTAGAGGGCGTAACTAAACCTTTTAGTAAAGACCTGCTAATCGAGGGAGTAGGATTCAGGGCAACCGTTAAGGGAAATAAAATTGATTTGGAACTTGGGTACTCACATCCAATACTCCATGATATTCCTGAAGGTGTTACAGTTACCGTAGCTGATAATGTTAAGATACATGTAGAAGGTGCTGACAAACAAAAGGTTGGTCAAATGGCTGCTGAAATTAAAAGTTTTTACCCTGTTGAGCCATACAAAGGTAAAGGTGTTCGAATTTTAGGTGAATATGTCCGACGCAAGGAAGGTAAAAAATCTGCATAAACAATGAAACTTTCTAAGAAAAAAGAACTCGTACAAAAACGTCGCTGGCGTATCCGAAAAAAAATATCAGGAACTTCTGATCGTCCTCGTATTGCTGTACGTTTCACTAATAAGAACATTCACGCACAATGTATAGATGATATAAAAGGTCACACCCTTATTGCTTTGTCTACAACCCATGCTGACCACAAGGGTGTTTTACCGAATATGGACGGTTCTAAAATATTAGGAACTGCTTTCGGAGAACAAATTAAAAACAAGGGTTTCAATTCTATCGTTTTTGACCGCTCAGGTAGAAAGTATCACGGCTGCGTAAAAGCATTTGCTGATGCACTAAGAGAGCAAGGCTTAAAATTTTAAATACAATGAGTTATCCGAATCGAAAAAGTAAAAAAGCACCTGTAGTGTCTAATGATGAACCTGAACTGTTTGAGAAGGTAGTTCACATAAATCGATGTGCAAAAGTTGTAAAGGGTGGTAGAAGATTTAGCTTTGCCGCTCTAGTTGTAGTAGGAGATCAAAATGGTAAAGTTGGCTTTGGTTATGGAAAAGCTCAAATGGTTCCTGATGCAATCCGTAAAGGCACTGATCAGGCTAAGAAAGCTATGAAAAGTGTTGCCGTTTATGGCGACACGATTCCGCACTCTATCTTGGGTAATTTTGATGGAGGAAAGGTGTTGTTAAAACCTGCTCGTCAAGGTACAGGCATTATTGCTGGTGGAGGAGTACGTGCAGTTGTTGAAGCAGCTGGTGTAAAAAACATTTTGTCTAAATCTTTGGGATCGAACAATCAATTATCTGTTGTTTCAGCAACTATAAATGGTTTATCTAAATTGAGGACTGCCCAAACAATATCTAAAGTTCGCGGAGAAGAAGTAAGGGGACCAGCATTTATGGAAACCAAATCTGTTATCGATACAGTTGTTAGCAGTGTAGAAGAATCGCCTAAATTGTAATTTATCATGAAAGAAAACGAAATACCCGCAGGATCAAATCGCAAAAAAAGGTGTATTGGTCGAGGTGAAGGCAATGGTCATGGAAAAACATCTGGTCGTGGTCATAAAGGAGCAGGTTCAAGGTCAGGATACTCTCTTCGTGCAGGATTTGAAGGTGGGCAAATGCCTCTTTTCAGAAAATTGCCTCAACGAGGTTTTAACCGTACGCGCTTTCAAAATCCTTGTGCAACTGTTAATCTTTATGAGCTAGATAAGTTATCCGGTGATAAGGTGGATCTTGAGACTCTCAAAGAAGCTGGGTTAATAAGATCGAATTCCAATGCAGTAAAATTACTAGGATCAGGTGAGGTTACTAAAGCTTTTACAGTCGAAGTATCAAAACTTTCCAAATCAGCTAAACAAAAAATAGAAGCAGCTGGCGGTTCTATTAAAGAATAAGTCCCACTGTTAATTTCATGCTCTCCGCATTTACAAACTGTTTAAAAATACCTGAATTAAGGCAAAAAATATTTTTTACCTTGGCTTTGCTTTTTATCGCACGAGTAGGAGCTAATATTCCTTTGCCTGGGGTAGACCCATCTCCAATTAAGGAATTTTTTGAATTGAGGGAGCAAACCCGCAGCGAGTCTGAAGGAAACGACATTTTAGGTTTTTACAACATGTTTACTGGGGGTGCCCTTCTGAATGGTGCTCTTTTTGCACTTGGTATAATGCCTTACATAAGCGCATCAATTATAATGCAATTGATGGGGGCTGTTTTTCCTCAATTGGCTCGGCTTCAGCAAGAAGGTGAGCCAGGGCGGCAAAAGATTTCACAGTACACGCGCTATCTTACCATTTTCATTTGTTTAGTTCAGGGAGCATTACTAGCAATTGCACTTCAGAACAGTCCTGGAAGTCTTATACAAGGTTTTAATCCGGCGGAAATTGGATTAGATGGCAAACCGCTTGGAGAAATTGTGGTAGCCTCCTCCTCAACAATGTTTTTGGTAACATCTGTTATTTTTCTTACTACAGGTTCGCTTATTCTAATGTGGCTTGGTGAGCAAATTACTCAAAGGGGTATCGGCAATGGTATTTCCTTACTTATTACTGTGGGAATCTTATCCGACCTTCCTAAGGCCTTAGCTGATGCATATGCTTTAGTGTTTCTTGCTCCTGCTGGTGATAATATGGTAATTGTTAAGGCTCTATTGATGGTAGGGTTGTTTTTAGTTGTTGTGAGTGGAATAATTGCCGTTACACAAGCTCAGCGCAAAATACCGGTTCAGTATGCCAAGAGAATGGTCGGGCGCAAGGTGTTCGGGGGACAAAGTTCATTTCTTCCCTTGAAGGTTAATTATGCGGGTGTCATGCCAGTAATATTTGCCAGTGCAATTTTAATGTTCCCAGCTCAACTTTTAAGAACTTTGGGGGCAGCAATTGCTGATTCTCCATCTGAAACTAATTGGGCCATAGATTTAGCCAATGTTTTTGCTGATCGTGGTTTATTTTATTACTTTGTTTACGGAGGACTTATTCTTGTATTCAGTTATTTTTGGGTTTCTATCATGTTTAAGCCCGTCCAGATTGCTGATGATTTGAAGAAAAATGGAGGTTATGTACCTGGCGTTCGTCCTGGTGCACCTACAGCTCAGTTTCTTGATTTTGTCATGACAAGATTGACATTAGCAGGTGCGATTTTCTTAACAGCTATTGCAGTATTTCCAGATTTTATTTTCAAGACGGCAAATGTTTCTTACAATGTGGCAACTTTTTTCGGCGGCACTGGCATGCTTATCATTGTTGGTGTTGTGCTTGATACGATGCGACAATTGGAAACATTTCTCCTTCAAAGGCATTATGACGGATTTTTGCGAAAAGGTAGAATTCGTGGGCGTTCATCATCACAAGGAATCGAATCTTTGGAAATTAAGGACTTTGAGGCACAATGGCGCTGGCTTATTCGTGGATCAATAATTCTTTTCTTAATTGGCTTGGTAGCTTATTTCATGAAGGACGCCATTTAATTTTATAACTTTTAACCTAAACAGAAAAAACTTATTATGGCTAGATTGCTCGGTGTCGACATTCCAAACAGAAAAAAAATTGAATTTTCTTTAAGATATATTTATGGCGTTGGTCCTACTCGTGCCAAAAAAATCTTAGAAGTAACGGGAATCGATCCAAATCGACGTACCCAAGATTTAAATGAACAAGAATTAAGTAAAATCAGTAATTATATTATTGATGAAAAGGTTATGGTTGAGGGCGACTTAAGAAGATCAGTCACTAACAACTTAAAGCGACTTCAAAGTATCCGTTGCTACCGTGGACTTCGTCATCAGCGTGGACTCCCCGTTCGTGGTCAAAGAACTATTACTAATGCACGTACTCGCAAAGGCGGGAGAAAAACTGTCAGTGTGGTAAAAAAAGCGTAATTTTATACAATTTGTAATGAGCGAAGAAGAAAAAAAAGAAGATGTTACTCCTATTGAGGAGAAAGCACAAAAACTCGAAAAAGTTGAAAAGGCTGAGAAGCCTGAAAAAGAAAATTCTCCTGCAGAAGGTAAAGATGAGAAGGAGGCAAAAGTAGAGAAGAAAGAAGAAACTGCAGCGGATTTGCTTGGTGCCAATATTGAGCAGGTAAAAATTCGTAAAGCAAAAGGAAGCAAAAATATCACTTCTGGCATTTGTTATGTGGTTGCTACATTCAACAATACTAAAGTTTCATTTACTGACATGAAGGGTAATGTTATATCCTGGTCCAGTTCTGGAAAATGTAACTTCAGAGGCTCGCGTAAATCTACTGCTTATGCTGCACAGGTTGTAACACAAGATGCAGGTAAAGTAGCAATGTCTCATGGCATGAAAGAAGTCTTGGTAAAAGTTAAAGGTCCCGGCATGGGGCGAGATTCTGCAATCCGTGCATTACAAAGTTTGGGATTTAGCGTATCATCTATTTTGGATGTTACGCCCATTCCTCACAATGGTTGTCGAGCACCCAAGAGACGCCGCGTTTAATTTACACTATTACTACAGTTAGAAAGTCTTAATTATGTCACGCTACACAGGTCCCACTACTAGAATCAATCGCCGTTTTGGAATGGCTTTATTTCCAGCAAATAAAGCATTCGAGAGAAGGGCTTACCCGCCGGGGCAACATGGCCCAAATTTTCGCAGAAAAGTAAGCGATTATGGACTAGGTTTAATCGAAAAACAAAAATTAAGGCTCATGTACGGTTTAACCGAAAAACAGTTCCGTAATATGTACGAACGTGCGAAGAGGAAAAAGGGAGTTACCGGTGAAGTTTTTCTTACAATGCTAGAGACACGCCTTGATAATGTTGTTTATCGCTTAGGATTTGCCAAAACAAGACAAGCTGCCAGGCAATTTGTTAATCATGGTCATCTTTTGGTAAACGGTAAAAAAGTTGATATTCCAAGTTTTGTTGTATCCGAGGGTGATGAAATTGGAGTAAGAGAGAAAACTTCCTCTCGTCAAGTGGCTACGAAAAATTTGGAGGGTTCTCAGTACCACCCTTCTCCCCCATGGGTTGAAGTAAATGCCGATTCCCTTCAGGGAACGGTAACTCGTTTGCCACAAGCTGATGAACTCGAGCAAAGCGTAAATGTCCAACTTGTCGTCGAATTTTACAGTCGTTAACTATTAAATAAACTTTTTAAGCTCAACCCCCACAAATTATCATGGCAACAAGATTAGGAAAATTTGAATTACCAAATCGTCTCGTAAAAGAAGAGGAAACAGCTACTGAAAAGTACGCTAAATTTATTGCAGATCCTTTTGAATCCGGATACGGACATACCATTGGCAACGCTTTTCGTAGAGTACTTCTCAGTTCAATAGAGGGTGCAGCGATCTCATCTATCAAAATCGAAGGTGTTCAACACGAATTTCAAAGCGTTGATGGTATTGTCGAGGATGTAACTGATATAGTTTTGAATTTGAAAAAAATTCTTATTATAAGTCACAAGGCTGAGCCTGTTTCGATTACTTTAGATGTTGAAAAAGAGGGCGAAATCACCGCTGGTGATATTTCTCCTATTGAGGGCATTGAAATTATTAACCCTGAACAAATCATTCTGACAACTGACCGTAAGCAGAAAGTCTTTGCGGAAATGACCGTTACTGTAGGTCGAGGGTTTTGTTTGGGTGAAGATAGTAAAGACGATGGCCAACCCATTGGTATGATCAATGTCGATGCTCTTTACAGCCCAGTAAAACTTGTTAAATATGATGTTCAGAATACCCGTGTTGGTCAAATGACTGACTACGATAAATTAATTCTAGAGGTTAATACAGACGGTCGTATTTCCCCTGACGACGCACTTAAGCAATCTGCTGCAATCCTTCGCCACCATTTAGATGTATTTGATCAGATAAGCGAAGAACAAATTGAATTCGAAAGCCATACTAAAGAAGTAAGCGAAGAGCAAAATCGCCTTAAGAACTTGCTAAGCATGAGTGTAAATGAAATTGAATTATCCGTTCGAGCGGCTAATTGCCTTAATAATGCAAACATAACTACTGTAGGAGAACTTGCTACCAAGTCTGAACCGGAAATGCTTAAGTATAGAAACTTTGGTAAGAAGTCACTTAACGAGATCAAAGCTAAACTTGAACAATTAGGTTTATCTTTAGGTATGAAATTTGAAAGTCGTTTATTGGAAACGATCGCTAACTAAACAACTGATTTAACAAGATGAGACATCGTAAACACAATCATCTACTTGGTGTTAAAACTGCACACCGTACTTCACTGATTGCAAACCTGTCTTGCTCGCTTATTGAAAACGGACGAATCAAGACCACCATTGCAAAGGCCAGAGCTCTGCGCCCTGCTATTGAGAAAGCTATTACTTTAGCCAAAAAAGCTCATGCCACTGATGACTTGGCTAAGAAACTTCATTATCGAAGACAAGCAATTGCTCGGTTGAGAAGTAAACTGGCTGTGAAAAAGCTTTTTGATGAATTAGTTGGTCAATTCGCGGGAAGAAACGGTGGGTATACCAGAATTTATAAACTCGCAATTCCTCGCTTAGGCGATGCCGCTGAAATGGGAATCATTGAATTTGTCGAAGAACTTCAAAAGAAGAAATCTAAGAAGAAAAGAAGCTCTACTAAATCAATAGCGAACAAATCAAAAACTGAAGACAAAGATATTGATGCTACTGAATCTACAGAGCAGTCTAAAGAATCGAGTGACTCTCAATCCTTAGATACAGAAGTTTCAACTAGCGAATCTGAAGAAAAGAAGGATATTGAAAAAGGTTCTGCTACATCTGAAAAATCAGATACAGAAGGCAATGAAGATGTCTCCGAAGCGGACAATGAAGGTACAGCAACTGACTCATCTAAAAAGAATTCAGATACCGAAGCTACTTCAGGTTCTGCCTCACAATAATTTGCAGAATAAGAAATCTTTTAAAAGAACTTATTTATTTGGCTTAGTTTGTGTTGCTACAGGCAACGCATATGCTTTTGTTTTCTTATTTCAGTAATTAAGAAGTCATTTCTAATTTTATATATTTATGCCTCATACTATAGTAGTTCTAGATTTTGGTTCGCAATATACTCAGGTTATTGCAAGGCGAATTCGGGAGGCAAATGTTTACTCTAAGGTTCTTCCTTTCAATACTGCAATCAGTGAGATCAATAAAATTAATCCCGCTGGGATTATATTATCAGGCGGCCCAGCAAGTGTTCACACTAAGGGAGCTCCAAAACCCAAAAAAGAAATTTTTAACTTAGGCATTCCAATTCTCGGAATTTGTTACGGCTTACAATTAATGGCGTCAATGCTCGGTGGAGAAGTTAAGAAAAGCCAACTCAGAGAATATGGTCGCGGAAAGTTGACCATTCTAAAAAAAGGACTTCTTTTAAAGAATTTACCAAAACAACTTACCGTTTGGAATTCCCATGGTGATTGTCTGGTTAGTCTGCCGAAGGGTTTTCAAGCATTGGCTAAAACTGAAAACTCGAGTTATGCATCAATTGAAAACTCTGATAAAAAGTTTTATGGAATACAGTTTCACCCAGAAGTAGAACATTCTGAAAAAGGTGTAGAAATAATTAGAAACTTTCTTTTTACTGTTTGTAAGTGTAAAGCAGATTGGGGGATGGATGATTTTACCATTTCCGCAGTTAATGAAATTAAGCAGAAAGTAGGGGGGAAGAAAGTAATTCTAGGCTTAAGCGGTGGAGTCGACTCGTCAGTCGCTGCTGCATTAATTCATCGAGCTATTGGCAACCAGCTAACTTGTATTTTTGTTGATAACGGCTTGCTTAGATTAAACGAACGCGAGCAGGTTAAAGAGCTATTTAAACAGCACATACCCGGTAAACTAAAAGTTGTTCTTGCTGGAAATTTATTTCTTTCAAAGCTTAAAGGTGTAACCGATCCGGAGAAAAAAAGAAAAATCATCGGAAAAACATTTATCGAAGTATTTGATGCAGAAGTAAGAAAACTGGGAAAAGTTGATTATCTTGCTCAGGGAACATTGTATCCAGATGTCATCGAAAGCGTTCCAATTGAGGGCAACCCAGCTTCATTAATTAAAAGTCATCATAATGTTGGTGGTTTACCAAAGAAAATGAAGTTAGCTTTGTTGGAACCACTTCGGGAATTATTTAAAGATGAGGTCAGAAACTTGGGGCGTTCTCTTGGTCTCAGCGAATATGTTTTAATGCGCCACCCATTTCCTGGTCCAGGACTTGGAGTCCGCGTAATAGGCGCTCTTACATCAAAAAATTTGAGAGTCTTGAGGGAAGCTGACTCTATTTTTATTGATGAACTAAACAGTTCTGGTTGGTATCATAAACTTTGGCAGGCATTTTGTGTTTTTCTTCCCGTTAAAAGTGTTGGCGTGATGGGTGACGAAAGAACTTATGAAAATGTAATTTCACTCAGGGCGGTAACAAGTAGCGATGCTATGACAGCAGATTGGGCTCAATTACCTGACAAATTATTAAGGAAAGTTTCTAATCGAATCATTAATGAAGTAAAAGGAGCTAATCGGGTTGTTTATGATATTAGTTCTAAGCCACCTAGCACGATAGAGTGGGAGTAGTCTCCCCTAGATCATATGAATGAAGGATTTACAAGATATAATGATGGTTTGTTTGAAACATTAGGTGAATTTTGTTCCTTTTCTAGTTCTCAAGATCAAGTGCAGAGAGTTGTTGAAGAAATACTTCAAGACATAAAGCTCAATGGGGATGAAGCGTTACTAAGAAGAACTTTACTTTATGATAAAGCGACCTTAACTAAAAGAGAGCTTGCTGTAAGTAAATCAGAATTAGATATTGCTCGTAAGCGCTTATCTGAGACTGAAAATAAAAGCATTCTGGATGCGATTAAGAATGTTACTCTTTTCCATGAGAAAAGTATTCCAGAGAATTGGAACAGTGTTAATTTACATGGAGCAAAAGTAGGTGAATTATATTACCCTATTCGTAGAGTTGGAATCTATATTCCAGGGGGAAATGTGCCTTTAATTTCGACAGTCATTATGACTGTTACTCTTGCTAGGGTTGCAAATGTTAATGAAATTGTAGTTGTTACCCCCCCAGATTCCAATGGCATGATTGCCCCACAAATGCTGGCAACGTTAGATATTCTTGGTATTAAAGAAATTTATAAGGCAGGTGGAGCTCAAGCTATTGCTGCTTTGGCATATGGTACTGAAACAATACCTGTTGTGGATAAGATATTTGGACCAGGAAACTCCTTTGTAAATGAGGCGAAAAGACAGGTTTACGGAACTGTCGGAATCGATTTACTACCTGGCCCAAGTGAAGTAATGGTAATTGCGGATTCAACCGCAAATGCATCTTTTGTTGCTGCAGCTTTGCTTGCTCAAGCCGAACATGGGTCTGGAAAGGAAAAAATCTTCTTACTTTTTTCTGAAGAGAAACAGTTCCAAGAAATTCTAGTTGAGATCAATCTGCAGTTGGAAAAATTAACCCATAAAGAAGCTATAAGAAAAGTCCTTACAAATGGATTCTTAGCAGTTCATCTTTCCTCATTAGAGCGAATGGTAGAAGTTGCCAATTTTGTTGCCCCAGAGCATTTAGAATTACAGGTTGACGACTGTAATGTGGATTACTTGGTCAAAAATATTACCACGGCCGGAGCATTTCTTGTAGGGCATATGACCGCTACATCGCTAGGAGATTTTCTTGCTGGTCCAAGTCATGTTTTACCTACGGGAAGATCCTCACGCTTTTCATCCGGCTTACGGTTGCATGACTTTTTACGTCGTTCGAGTTTTATAAAATACGATAAAGATTCATCCATAAAAGCAGCACCAGCGTTGAAGGTTTTTGCTGAAATGGAAAAACTTGACGGTCATGGTAGGTCGTTTTCTATTCGACTCTGAAAAGTCTGATTTCTCAAAATGTTCACTAACGACCTTGTCTCCCAAAATATTTCAGGTCATGAACCTTATATTCCTGGTAGGCAGCCAAAGTTAAATGCTGAAACGATCAAACTTAATACAAATGAAAACCCCTACCCGCCATCACCTCTTATTTCAGATGGACTTCATGAACATATTGACAATCTTAGGCTCTACCCAGATTCATCTTGTGAAGAGTTAAGAAATTCAATTGCACAGCTCCATAGTGTAGATCCAGATGAGGTCATAATTGGAAATGGATCAGATGATATTCTGAATCTATGTACACGTTGTTTTTCTGATGTATCCAAACCAATAGGTTTTTTTGAACCAAGTTACTCGCTTTATAATGTTTTAGGCTCTCTACAGGGTTGTCCGGTAAAAAAAATACCATTTCAAGATAATACATTCGAAATCAAAAATGATCTTGTCTCAAAATCAAAAACGAATTTATTTTTTATAACAAGCCCACATGCACCTACCGGAAGGACTTATGAAAATTCTCTTTTTTCTTCTATTTTAAAAAATTATCGTGGTATTTTAGTTATTGATGAAGCTTACGCTGATTTCGCATCTACCAATGCAATAAACTTATTAAAAGAAAGCGAAAGGCTAATTATTACTAGAACTCTTTCAAAGTCTTATTCACTTGCAGGGTTACGAGTGGGGTATGGTTTAGGATCTAAGAAAATAATTTCTGTTCTTAACCGTGCAAGAGAAGTTTATAATGTGGACAGAATTGCTCAGTATATTGCATGGGTTGCCTTGAACGACCGAGATTATTTTTCAGAGACAAAAACAAAGATTATTAACTCTCGAGAAAAACTTTATTCTAAGTTTAAAGAATGGGGGTGGGATACTTACAAAAGTGGTGCCAACTTTTTATTTACCCGTCCGGTTGATAATAATGGTAATAGTGGAAAAGATATTGCTCAATCGTTATTTAATTTTTTGCAGCACCACCAAATTTTCACCCGTTATTTCCCAGCACACATTTTAACTGAACCATATTTGAGAATCAGTATTGGCAAAGAAAGAGAAATGGATATGCTAGTTACTAAATTGATTCAATGGCAAACCAAAGATCTGCAAGTATAAGTCGGAAAACGAATGAAACAAACATCGAGATTTCTCTGAATCTCGATGGTGTTGGCAGTGGAAAGATTACGTCCGGAATTCCTTTTTTTGATCATATGCTGGAATTATTTTCAAAGCATGGTTTTTTTGATCTAACGATAGATGCAAAAGGGGACATAGACATTGATTATCACCATTTAGTCGAAGATATGGGTATCACCTTAGGGCAGGCCTTTAAAAAAGCATTGGGTAACAAGTCAGGGATAAAGCGTTATGGCTTTTTTGTTCTCCCTATGGATGAAACTTTAGTTAGCGTTGCACTTGACTTAAGCAATCGTGCTTTCCTTGTTTATGACGCGAATGCACCTATATCAATGGTACGAGATTTTAATATATTATTGTTTAAGGAGTTTTTTCAAGCGTTTGCTAATGAAGCAGGATGTAACCTACATATTAGATTAGAGCACGGAAAGGAACCGCATCATATTGCAGAAGCAATATTTAAGGGGTTTGCTAAGGCATTAGATATGGCTACTCAAACTGAGTCCCGCTTAGATGGTGGCGTGCCTTCAACTAAGGGCACCCTCTCCTCTTAAGTTGAATATAAGCCTATGTCATTAGGTGGTCATAGGATTGGCATTCTTGATTACGGTACGGGTAATCTGAGGAGTGTTGAGAAAGCATTCTTTCACTTAGGTGCAAATGTAAAAATAATAACCTCTCCTGATAATTTGGCTGAAATTGACGCATTAGTTTTCCCGGGTCAGGGTACTTTTGACCAGTGTATGCAGGCATTAGAAGAAAAGGGTTTCTCGGTTGCAATTAAGGAATGGATTCAGCTCGGAAAACCTTTCCTAGGAGTTTGTTTGGGTCTTCAGGCGCTATTTGAAAGATCTGAAGAAGGTCAAAAACTTGGCCTTGGAATATTACCGGGTTATGTAAAAAAGTTTTCTTTGAAAAAAAAATTCAAAATTCCTCATATGGGTTGGAATGCGGTGGAATGGGGAAATTTATCTGCTAACCCAATTACCAATGGATTGGATAATGGAGATCAATTTTATTTTGTTCATAGTTATCATGTTGTCCTCGAAGACGATTCACTGAATACTATTACTAGTAGCTATGGATACCCTTTTGTAAGCGGAATTTTATTTGATAATTGTTTCGCAACTCAATTTCATCCCGAAAAAAGTCAGGCAAAAGGTTTGCAAATTTACCGAAATTTCATTGAAAAGGTAGTTGCAGATAATTCTCCCTAGAATATCTCACATTATTCTTAATACCCCACTTCTCATGGATAACAATGCAACACTGACTATTGGTGATAACGACTTTACCCTAAACATGCTTGAGGGCGCTGAATCTGAACTCGCCATCGATATCAGTCAACTGCGCAAGCAGAGCAAAGTAATTACTTTTGATGATGGTTATGGCAATACCGGCTCGTGTGAAAGTAAAGTTACTTTTATTGATGGTGACAAAGGTATTCTCCGTTATCGCGGTTTTGATATTGCTGATCTTGCAAATCGCTCAAACTTTTTGGAAACATCTTACCTTTTAATCTATGGAGAGTTACCCACATCCATAGAACTTTCTAGTTTTACTGAAAGAATCTCAAGCTATGCAGATCTTCCTGATGATGTTATTTCTGTAATAAAGGCACTTCCGGCAAAGACTCACCCAATGGGCGTATTAGCCTCTGCAATGCAAGCTCTAGGTGGTACATATCCCCAATTTTGCACCAATAACCGTAAGACTGACTTAGAAACATTTGATGAATCAGCTGCACTGATTATGTCGGCAATGCGAACTATTGCCTCAACAAGGCACAGGTTTTTACAAAATGAGGTTTTGCCGAAATCCAACCCAGCTAACAGTTATTGTGAGAATTTTCTCAATATGATGTTTAGGAATGACTCTGATTCGACAGAAATACCTCCTTCTGTGGAGAGTGCATTGGATTTAATTTTTTTATTACATGCTGATCATGAACAAAACTGCTCAACATCAACCTGCAGAATGATTGCCTCTGGGGGAGCAAATCCGTTTGCTTCTCTTGCTGGTGGGGTATCTGCATTATGGGGCCCTCTTCATGGTGGAGCAAATATGGCAGTTATAAAAATGCTCAACGAGATTCATGAAGCTGGTGACGATGGTAGTCGTTTTATTGAATCTGCCAAGCAGGGTAAAACTCGTTTAATGGGTTTTGGTCATCGCGTTTACAGAAACTACGACCCAAGAGCTAAAATTCTAAAATCCGCGTGCGACGATGCGTTAGAAGCATTAGGTTTAAGCAGCCCTATCCTCTCGATCGCTCGAAGGCTCGAAGAAGAGGCATTAAAGGATTCCTATTTTGTTGAAAGAAAACTTTATCCTAATGTAGATTTTTACAGTGGAATAATTTTGCAAGCATTAGGATTTCCAACAGATATGTTTACAGTACTTTTTGCTATTGGTAGAGCACCAGGTTGGTTAGCACATTGGAAAGAAATTGCTGAGAATGGGAAAAAAATTCACCGCCCTCGACAAATTTATCAAGGTCACACACTAAGGGCTTACCAAGAATTAGAAAATAGGTAAGCTGTACTGGTATTGCCTTTTATTTAGTGTTGGATTGATTCAGCACTTCTTCAAGAGTAAGCCCAGCTAACTGACGAATACCTTTAATAAGAAGCCAAAAAGTGTATGCACTAACAATCATACACGGCAAAGAGATGATCGGGAAACTTAAAGCCATCATTGTCCCTACCTCCTCATTAAAAGATCGCATGTCAATAAAGGGTTCAGTTTTTACGATATAAATTGCAAGAATGTAGTTCAGGCATGCACTCATAATGAATGTAAGAGCGATAAACCAGGTGCACTTCTTTAATAAATCGTTAAATTGATCAGTTGTGTTTCGTTCAACTAATGCTTGATCAACTAGGTCAACCTGGATGACTTGGGGGTTATACAAAAATAGCTTAACAAGTGGCGTTTTTGTTTTTAAGGTTACGATTGTTGCGATTGCTAAAATTGTTGGAAGAGCAGCTTCTTTTATCGCAAACATTGAAACTGTTGCTCCAGGTATTAGCCCAATTCCACCAGTCAGTAATACACTTACAAATCCTAGCACGGATATATAATTTAGTTTTTTTCTTCGAATATAGTCCCACAGTCCATAGCTTACGGGAAATGATAGTGCAATAACTAGCATTATAGAATCCACCAAGGTATCATCTTTTGAAATTTGAAAAAAATCTTCCAGATGTGAGCCGAACCAATCGTATCCCTTGGTTAGTAAAAGGTATGGCACTATAATATTAAATCCTATATTTAAAAGCATGCTTTCTTTTTTAGGTTTACTATGGCTGGTAATTGATTGAATCATTGTTCTTCATTAAAGCATGAATTACGTTTAAAGTCGCTTACATTATTCTATGGTAAAAAGTCTAAATTGTTTAATCTCTGCGGGGCCAACAAGAGAATGGATTGACCCCGTACGGTTTATATCTAATCCGTCTTCTGGTAAAATGGGATATGCTTTAGCGAGCGAAGCATATAAACGAAATTTTAAGGTAAATCTAGTTTCTGGTCCCGTTTTATTGCCAATAGAAAAAGGAATTTATGTTACTTATGTTGAATCTGCAGAGGAAATGTCAATTGCTATGATGTCTCAATTTAATGAAGCTGACCTAATTATTATGTGTGCTGCAGTTTGTGACCATAAGCCTACGAAAATGTGGAGCCAAAAGAGAAAAAAAGCTGATTTCCCCCCTTCAATTGAATTAGTTCCAACACAGGATATTTTATTCGAATTAGGAAAAAGAAAGAAAGAAAATCAGAAATTAATCGGTTTTGCTGCAGAAACAGAAAGTTGTGAGGAAAATGCAAAAAAGAAATTAAATCTTAAAAATTTAGATTGGATTGCATTAAACGATGTGTCGATAAAAGAGATTGGTTTTGAGTCAGAGTTGAATGAAGTAACTTTATATTCATCTAGTGAAAAGAAAGTTAAACTTAGCATTGCAACTAAAGAAGAGCTAGCGGAACAAATTTTTGATATTATAACCAAGTGAAAACATCTAAAAGCCCACTTGACAAGGTATTAGGAAAACTCGATGACCTCGACGAGGTCAATCTTGGCATCCTAGTTCAGAGACTAGCTCGTGAGAGAAAATTACTGGAGACAGTGTTTGATGTTATTCGAGATGGAATTTTAGTATTAGATGATACGGGTATGATAAGTTATGCGAATATTCAAGGTAAAAGACTGATCGGGTTAAAAGACAACCCAACCGGACAGATTTCTTTATTGCGTGTTGCTCCCGAAATTGCATGTGCCTTGGGTTTAGACCAAGGAAACGAAGGTATGCAAGCGGAAGTGATTGTGAGAGAAATGGAAATTTCCTATCCAGAATTGAGGTATATTCGATTATATGCTGTTCCGATTGAGGAAACCGTAATGAATAAATCTCAAAACATGAAAATCGGTTTGGCGATTATAATAACTGATATCACCCAAGATAAGGTTAGCCTTGACCAAAGAATAGAAAGCGAAAAGGTTTCAAGTATCATGGATTTAGCTGCTGGAGTTGCTCATGAACTTGGAAACCCCCTTAATTCAATAAACATTCATTTACAGGTTTTAAAAAGAAATTTTACAAGTGAAAAAAATAATCCCGAAAAAACCGAGAAATCTTTAACTACATGTATAAATGAGGTTGAAAGACTGGATGGTATAATAGCACATTTTCTTAAAGCAATTCGCCCACAAACACCAGATTTCAAGAAAATTAATTTACTTAAAATAATTGAAGAAACAGTTCACTTAAAAAAAGATGAATTAAGTGCAAAAGAAATTAATATCTCGATGGAAGCGGGTGTAAGAGAGCCCATTATAAATGGTGATTTTGAGCAACTAAAACAAGTTTTTTTCAACGTTATTGGAAACGCAATTGATGCAATTTCTTGCAACTCTGAAATTCGAGTTTTGACTGGACGAGAGGACCGTTTTGTTTTTGTGAAAATTATAGACCACGGTAGCGGAATAAACAAAGAAGATTTATCTAAAGTATTCGAACCATATTATACCACCAAAAAAAGTGGCCACGGAATTGGTATGATGATAGTACATAGAATAATGAGAGACCATGGTGGGGACATTGGAATAGACAGTAAACCTGATGCGGGCACTATAGTAACTCTAAGGTTTCCGCGTTCCTCATCCCGTGGTAGGTTGTTGGAGTCAAGTAACACTGTATAATAACTCGAAACATGAAACCGAATCTTCTAATAGTCGATGATGAACGCCATACTCGAGATGGACTGGAGATGGCTTTAGAGGATAAGTTTGAAGTTTTTTTAGCAGCTAATCCTAATGAAGCGTTCAATGTTATGAATGCCGAGCCATTAGAAGTGGTCCTGACCGATTTGAAAATGGGCAGTGAATCAGGAATGACCGTGATCGATAAAGCAATTTCATTAGAGCATAAGCCGATTTGTATCATGATGACTGCCTATGGTGAAGTGGATGTTGCTGTGGAAGCTATGAAAAGGGGAGCTTTTGATTTTCTTTCAAAACCAGTAAATTTGGAAAAGCTCGATCTTTTAATTAAGCGGGGCTTGGACACCAAAAAATTAAAAGCAGAGAACCAAAATTTACATCATAGACTCGATAAGAAATTTAGCTTTGACGGGATTTTAGGGAAATCACAAGCACTCGAAAAAGTTTTAGAAAAAGTAAAGCTAGTTGGACCTTCAAGAGCTACAATTCTGATTACTGGCGACACGGGTACGGGAAAAGAATTAATTGCTCAATCTATTCACCAAAATAGTGAGAGATCAAGAGGGCCGTTTGTACCCATACACTGTGCAGCTTTACCTTCAAATCTTTTAGAAAGTGAATTATTCGGACATGAAAAGGGAGCTTTCACAGGTGCTTCTGATAGACGAATTGGTCGTTTTGAATCGGCTGATAAAGGGACACTCTTTTTAGATGAAATTGGAGAGATTGATTCAGCTACACAAATCAAACTGCTCCGCTTTTTAGAAACTAAATCTATTGAACGCCTCGGTAGTTTGAAGACTATTGAAGTTGACACTAGGCTCGTCTGTGCAACGAACAAGAACCTGCTAGACATGGCTCAAAAAGGGAACTTCAGGGAAGACCTTTATTATCGACTGAATGTTGTTACCATTGAACTTCCCCCGTTAAAAGTGCGTGATGGCGATATCCCTCTTTTATTGGATCATTTTTTGAGTCATTTTTCCAACGAGAATAACTTTCCATGTCCAACTCTCTCCGTAGAAGTCATAGAAATTTTAACTTCATATCCTTGGCCTGGAAATATTCGTGAGCTCAGAAATTTTTGCGAAAACCTAGTCGTTTTGAACAGAGGAGGTGAGATCACTTCCTATGATTTAGAACCGCGCTTTTTAAATAGTGTAGACGGAGGAAGCGAACCATCACAAACCTTCAGTCCAAATTTATTAGTTGAGGAAAATGAAAAAAGACTTTTGCGTAACGCCCTTTTACAGTCAGGTGGGAACAGAACAAAAGCAGCAGAGCTAATGGGTGTAAGTCGAAGAACGCTTCATCGTAAATTAGTGCGTTGGCCAGAATTAGATATTCAAAAAGAAGCAAGCTAATTGACGGAAATGGCTGCTCGGGCTGGATTCGAACCAGCGACCAAGTGATTAACAGTCACCTGCTCTGCCACTGAGCTACCGAGCATTCAAGTGCAATTATGAGGCATCCTTTGATTTCTGTCAATCATCAGGATACACTATGGGATTATTATATAAAAAAGGCCCTCGCTATTCCAACGAGGGCCTTATGCATATTTTTCAACTTTTTTTCCGTCAAGTTTAAATTTTCCTCGTCCCGTTTAAGCCACCGGGACGAGGTTTTCCGTTTTTGTTATCTGCCCGAAACAAAAACTATATTTTCAAGGTTATAAACTTGAAACAAACAAAGTTTAGAAATCATAAGACATCCCCACGCTTATGGCACGAGGCTTTCCGACACGGTAACCGTCAGGTAGCACGCTGTGAACATATGTTTCGTCTGTTAAATTCGTAACCTTTGTGAAAACTGTTACTCCTTCGCTGACATCATAAAAAGCAGACCAATCAAGTGAACCATATTTGTTTAGCTCGTTAGTGTTTGCCCCATCTGTGTATGAACTTCCTTGGTAGTGAAAGTTAAGATAAGTACTAGCTTTATCAAATACCAAACCCCCGCGAAGATTCATCATGAAGTCTGGAACATATGGGAATTCATTACCTGCACTTGCGCCACTAAGGTATCCAGTAGTTGGAGCGGTGGAGGACTTAAACTCCGTATTGGTAAAGGTGAATGAAGCTGAAACGGGAATCCCAAAACCTCCATCAGTACCTAGGTCTGTAGCAAGCTGAACCTCAAGACCATCAATGGAACCTTCTCCGATATTTGCTGACCCGAGAACTCCGCTGTTTAGGCTTGATAGAACAAGCATGTCCTTGAGTTGGGTGTTAAAGTATGCCACTTCATAGGAAATGTCCGAGAAAACTCCTCTGGCACCAATTTCAAAACTGAGTGATTCTTCCTGATCCAAATTATCAGCAGCGACTGATTCAGCATCTGGAAAAGTATGCCCTTGATGAATCCCGGAGAAAAGCCCCAAGGTATCGGATAGTTCATAAGTTCCTCCTAGACCGACTATCATGTCGTTTAGCGAGCGAGCGTTTGTGCCATTTTTATAATCTATGCTCGAGTAACGAACTCCAGGGGTAAGGCTGAGCGCCCCAAAGTCAATGTCGTCAACAATGTAAGCTTCGAAAGCTTCCGCGTCTTTGTATGCATAGTTTGCAGAACCGTCGTCAACAATTTTTGATCGAGTAGTTGTAGTTCCTGCAACAGTTACAGTGTACTTATCAGTGTAGTATGGATTCTTGTCATAGTCGTCTTCAATATAACTGAAACCGAAATCAATATCGTTTATCCCGACTTCGTAGTCAAAGTTGGCCAAGATCCCTTTGGACTGGTAACTTCTGTCATTACTCTTAACCTCATATGTCCCGGCTGTATCGCCTTTTAAAACACTTACCAATGTTGGGTCAGAGTAAACACCCTTGCCCACTTTGGTTGAGTTAACCTTTGCGAGCTTTAACCAATTACGGTTGAATTCATTTAAGAAAACAGTCGTAGAAAGGGACAGGCTATCGGAAAATTCCTTATTGTACCTGATGTAGTAACGAGTCTGGTCAGAGTCCATATTATCTGTGTCGGTATTTGCATAGCGCTGATATGGATTAGTTGCATAGTCAGCCTTGGAGAGCCCTTGGTAGCTGACATCAGCATCCATATCCATGCGTCCAGCCTTAAACTCAAGGTAATCTCCTTCACCAAACTCATAACTGAGCTTGAGCAAAATATCAGTTCTCTCAATAGGGGCGTTTCGGTCCGGGGCACCATTTAGGGACTTCAAGGTATGGAAACCATCAGAGCGATGATCATATAACTCTAAGAGGTAACCAAGCTTTCCGCCACCAAAGTCTGTTCTGCCTCCAGAGTAAGCATGGGCAACGCGCTCGTTGTCTGTCCCGTAGCTTGCACGCAAATGAGATAGCTGTTGGTTTGGAATTGGTGTGGATAGATAGTTGATCACTCCACCCGTGGTATTGGGACCATGCTTGAGAGAACTTGTTCCCTTCAGGATTTCAAACCCAGCCATCCTTCCAGCTGTGGGCGAATAGTAAGCGGATGGATCAGCATAAGGTGTAGGTGCTGTGGGAATTCCGTCTTCCATAAGAGTTACTTTTGCAGAACGATTTGGATCGACACCCCGAAGACTTATGTTTGGAAAGAATCCATAACCGGTTTCCGGTCTAACATAAACGCCGGGAACCTCTCTGAGTATGTCGTTAATGTCAGTATAGTAAAACTTTTCCAAGTCTGTCTTGTCTAGTATTGAGCCAGAGCCCTTAAGGCTAGAGATATCGGTCTTTGTTCCGATAACATTAAAGGGGGATAATTGATCTTTTTCCCCGTGGTCATCCGCAAGGGCGGAAAACGCAATTGAAGTCGATGCAAGCATCGAAGCAAGCTTTTGTATTTTCATTTTATTATTTGTTTTGTCAGGGTTTGTCTTTCAGTTTTGTTTGCCATCTACACTAATATTGATACTGAGACTCAATCTCAGGTGATACTGAGACTCAATCTCAATAAAGGTTGCGTGTCAAGCCTTATGAATTTTTTAAAAAGTCTGTCCTTGGACTAAGACTTTTATACTCCAGTTTTTTTAAACTTTGGGTAGTTCAAAACTTTCTCTAACAGAATTTATTTTGAGTATAGCTTCTTCAATTGTATTACCTAAGAATGAAGCGTGTCCCATTTTACGACCTTTGCGAGCTTCTCGTTTTCCATAAAGATGTAAAGAGGCACCGAGAATATTAGTTATAGCAGACCAATTCGGGGCTTTATGTTTTTCGGGCCATAGATCGCCCAATAAGTTCATCATAATTACAGGTGATAGTAAGCGGGTGCTTCCCAAGGGAATACCGCAAATGGCACGGGCTTGGTTTTCAAATTGCGAACACACACATGCATTAATCGTATGATGTCCTGAGTTGTGTGGTCGGGGAGCAAGTTCATTTACCAATAATCGATCGTCAGAGGAGATGAAGAATTCAACGGCAAGGATTCCTACATAATTGAGAGATTCAGCAATTTCTAAAGCCAATCTTTTCGCTTCGGATAAAATATTTTCGTTAATTCTTGCGGGTACTATTGAAACATCAAGTATGTGATTTCTGTGGATATTTTCTACAGGATCATAGGTGGCTACCTGTCCATTATTATTTCTTACGACCAGTACAGACACTTCATTTTTTAAGGAAATGCATTCTTCAATAACAACCCCACCACCACCAAAGTTTTTCCATGCTTCATCAATCTCTTGATCGCACAACCCAGATGTAAGTTTTAGTTGGCCTTTTCCGTCATACCCAAATTCAGCTGTTTTAACAATGACGTCTGTGTTGAATTCAAGAAGTCCTGACTTAAAGGATTCGATATCTTTGGCGATTCTAAATTTCGCACAACTAAAACCATTTTCAGAAAGAAAAGCCTTTTCGCGTTCTCGGTGTTGACATATGGAAACTGCTTCACTGTTTGGATACAGGGGTATGTGCTTTTCCACAGCTTCAAGGGTGGCTTGAGGAAGATTTTCAAATTCAACGGTCGCTACATTGACTTTTTCTGTAAATTTTTTCAGAGCAGCCTGATCATCAAATGGCTCGTCTAAAAGTTGGTCTGCAGTAGCTGCTGCTCCGGAACGATCGCCACCTGTCCAAGTCAAAACTTTGTATCCCATCCTTCGTGCATCCAAAGAAAGCATTCTTCCTAATTGACCACCTCCCAGAACACCAATCCACAACTCACCTTCGGCTTTCATGTAAGAATTAGTTCGTAGGTAGTTCGGTTGATTCAATTTTTTGTGTTTGTTCGGCTCTAAAAGTTTTGAGCTTTTCTGCCAATATATCATTTTGATTTGCAGCAAGGATGGAGATGGCAAAAAGAGCAGCATTTGTTGCTCCTGCTTCTCCGATTGCAAAGGTAGCTGTTGGTACGCCAGCGGGCATCTGGACAATTGAAAGAAGAGAATCTACACCTTTTAAGCATTTCGATTTAATTGGAACACCCAATATGGGAATAGTTGTCATGGACGCAGTCATTCCGGGTAAATGTGCTGCACCACCCGCACCTGCAATTATACATTTTAACCCTCTTTTTTCGGCCGTTTTAGCATATTCGTAAAGAAGATCGGGAGTCCTGTGAGCACTTACGATTTTTGCTTCAAATGAAACCCCAAACTTTTCTAGTATATTAGCAGAATTTTGCATTGTAGGCCAATCTGATTGGCTACCCATAATTATCCCGATGTTAGGCAAACTTGAATTGGACATCTTTCAACTGATAAGAAGTAGAAGCCTCCAAGCAAGACCAATTCGTAGGATTCTAAAGAATTGAAATTAAATTATAACTGAAAAACCGACTTGAGTGGAGTTTTGTAATTTTAGTTAAATTTAAAATGTGAGTGATAAATATGTGTTAAAACAATATACAAGGTTTAAAAATTGTAAGGTACTCGTTACAAAATTTAACCGATTGACCGAATGCCCTTATTTTCTATATGTCTAAAGACAGAAGCTCCTGTAGTTCAATGGATAGAACATTGGTCTCCGGAACCGAAGATCTGGGTTCGACTCCCAGCGGGAGCGCCATAGTAATTCAAACATCCTAGTTTTGAATAATTACTTAAAATATATAACATAATTCTTATGAATTTATCCCAAATTGAACCGGTTTCAAAAAAGTTGGAGGCCCATCCAGTATTTAGTAATTTAAACACTCTTGATGAATTGAGAGTTTTTATGGAGCATCATGTTTTTGCGGTTTGGGATTTTATGTCTCTGCTTAAGAGGCTTCAAGAAATCTATGTTCCCCATGGTTCGCCATGGGTCCCACAGCCTAATGGTAATGTGGTTCGCTTTATCAACGAAATTGTAATGGAGGAAGAGTCGGACGAAGTTTACAACACAAATGGAGAGCGTTACGCCAGTCATTTTGAAATTTATTTGGAAGCAATGAAAGAAGTCGGGGCATCCACGGATTCAATGGACCATTTTCTCAGTGAAGTTGTTTCGTCCGGGTTAAAGAAAGCTATGTATCTTTCTTGTGTTCCTGCCCCTTCTCGGGAATTCATGAAACATACATTTGAACTTATTGAGCAAGGCAAAGGTCATGAAATAGCAGCATCCTTTTCAATCGGCAGGGAAAGTATTGTGCCTGTGATGTTTAAACGAATTCTTGAATTAACAAAAATTGGAGTTAGTGATGCCCCCGTTTTCCACTACTATTTAGAAAGGCATGCCCATTTAGATGGCGAGCATCATGGACCAATGGCACTCAAATTACTCGATGATTTATGTGCAGAAGAGCAAGAAAAAGAAAATGAAGTTCTCTCGCAGGTTCAATCAAGTCTGAATGCTAGAATTAAGTTGTGGGATGGTGTTATTTTGGCAACAGGAAGTTCTCGCTTACTTTCCCCTTAGGCCAATTCGATTTCCACCGTAAACTCGTCTCTCGCACCAGCTGGTATCATGCGGCTGGTTTTGTTTTCAGGAGCGTTAGGAGGAGACATCCATGGTTCCAAGCAATAAAATGGTGCTCCTTCTTTTGTCCATGTAACAAAAGTCAGCCTAGATCCATTTTGGGCACCTCCTACTTCCGAAATACGAATTGGTTCTTCGTTATTGAGAAGTGAAATTTCAGCGGTTGGGTTTTTTAATTCATAATATACCCGATTTATTAAATTATCATCATTAAGTAAGCAGGTATCGCCAACTATGGAATTTTTTTTCATCATACCACTTTCTTCATATTGAAAAATTCGCTTGGCATTGATGGCAAGTTGGTGGTCGAGTAAGTTTAAATTTTTCCTCCACGGAATTTGAAAATAAGGATGTAAACCAGCCGACCAAGGAATAGGTTCCCTACCTTCATTTTCCAAGACTAGGCTTATTTGCAGCGATAATTCGAGAAAATGATATATTACGGTAAAAGTAAAATCAAACGGGTAAAAGGATTTCATTTCTTTTGTTTGCTCAAGCTCAACTTCAAATCCATGTTGATCCATCGATCTTATTCTAAAATCCGACTCGCGAGCAAATCCGTGCATCGGCATGGGGTAGATATTCTGTCCAAATCTCCAATGGTTTTCATTTCCTGAGTCATAGCATTTTCCAGCGAATGGAAACAATACGGGGATTCCTCCGTGAGTTTGTGCAAATGAATCGCTATCGGGCTCTTCTGGCCAATGAATAACATCTCGTACTGAGCCATCGCTCATATTAATGTGCCAATTTAGTAGCCTTGCCCCTTTTTCGGGTAATGCAAGAAAAGTCGATGGGCCAACATCCCATCTTTTGATTTCTTGATTTTGGTAAACAATACTTTCCATAAGATATCAATTGCCCGTTCTTTCATCTTTGTGCAATGTATTTGTGATATTGGAAAGAAATTTTAGAATAATTATTAATTAGACATGTATAAGATCATTCAAATATCCCTTTCATTTTTATTCATTCAAATATCATTTCTTTGGGGAAGCAAGTCAGGTGAAAATATTTTGGATCATAATATCAATGCTTCAAAATCTCCTAAAGCCGCGTTTATGATTCCTATTCGCGATCAGATAGGACCGCCGATATTAGATATTTTAAGGCGGGGACTAAAGGATGCAATAATTAGCGAAGCGGATATTGTTATCCTTGATATGGATACTCCGGGCGGAGAATTGGGGGTCACTCTTGAAATTATGCAAGAAATTATCGAGTCCTTTGATCGATTCGATGGTTCAATAATTACCTATGTAAACAGGGAGGCAATTTCTGCAGGTGCGTATATTGCCATCGCTACAAATGAAATAGCATTTGCCCCCTATGCTCAGATCGGTGCGGCAGAAGCCGTCAGCGGCGGTGGTGGAAATATTGACTCGTCTATGAAGCGAAAGGTGAATTCATATCTTAAAGCGAAAATTAGAAGTTATAGTGGTAATTATCGATACCGTTCAAGGGTGATGGGTTCGATGATGGACGCAAATGAAACTCTATTAATTGATGGAAAGCCGCCTCTTGCTGCCGATGGTTCGATCATTCAAAAAGAGGGCGAACTACTTACATTAACTGCTGAGGAAGCAGTAATGCAGTATGGTGACCCACCTCAACCACTTCTTGGTATCGGGATTTACGAAACAGTTGAAACTTTATTGGATGAAAAACTTGGTGTAGGTAATTACCAACTAATTAAAATGGAAATAAATTGGGCGGAGAAAGCGGGTCTGTGGTTAAATTCGATAGGTCCTATTATTATTGGAATTGGATTACTTGGTTTATTTATAGAGTTTAAAACACCAGGTTTTGGACTTTTTGGAATTGCGGGTATCGTTTTTGTTTTAATCTTCTTTGGCTCAAAATATGTATCCGGATTAGCAGGACAGGAAGAAATCTTGGTTTTTCTGCTTGGTGTTTCATTGGTTGTGGTTGAACTCTTTTTATTCCCCGGACTTATTTTCCCTGCAATTATAGGCCTATGTATGATCATAGCGTCGATATTATGGGCGATGGTTGATGTTTGGCCTAACACAGACTTTAATTGGAGTGTTGCGACATTTGAGGGACCAGTTAAAGAACTTTCTTATGCTATTCTAATCACGATTGGACTAGTGTTACTTTTGACCCGAATTCTTCCAAAAACGACTGTTTGGAATAACCTTATTTTATCAAGTACGGTTGGAAATGCTACTTTTAATAATGCGACTCAAGGGGAGACTTCACCTGTAGTTGGAGCTTTAGGTAAATCAGTTTCAGAACTTTATCCTATTGGCCAAGTTGAATTTGATGGACGACGTTACGAGGCTCGGTCAAATTTGGGCAAGATATCAAAGGGTGCTACAGTAAAAGTCACTGGTAACGATGATTACGGCTTAATTGTAGTAAAAAATAGGTAATGGAATCCATTTTAACCGCAGTTTTTTTTGGGTATATCTTAATACTTGTTGAGGGATTTATTCCTGGTGGTGTTTTTGGAATGGCTGGTGCATTTTGCATAGCGGTTGGTGCTTATTTTGCACATCAGGAATTTGGCGGTTTTATAGCACCTACACTTACTTTTTTAATCGGGGCACTCGGCGGATTAATCATTGTATTTTTGGAATTTAAATGGCTCTCTAGGAGCAAATTTGGAAAAAATCTCTTTCTATCGTCAAGTACAGATGGAGTAAGTAATAAAAAACTCCCAGGCAAAGAGATAGTAGGATGTCAGGGAAAAACATTAACTGAGCACAAGCCTGAAGGAATAGTTTTGCTCGATGGTAAGAACTATGATGCTTATTGTGAGGATGGTTTCTTGCCAGTCGGCGAGTCCATTATCGTTACAGGGGTAGATGATTTTCGAATTCGAGTAAAAAAACTTTAACATAAATTTATTTATAAAATTGAACTATAAAATATTATGACAGATATGATTTGGTATATTGGTATTGGATTGGCAGTAATTGCTGGTTTAGTAATTGCGTTAATTGTTATTTCGTTTTTCAGCACTTGGTTGAAAGCACTTTTAGCAAATGCCTATGTCGGTTTTGGCACGCTTGTGGCCATGCGGTTAAGAGGAGTTCCGGTTGGATTAATTGTGGATGCTCGAATTACCGCAGAAAAAGCAAGCTTACCTCTCACAACGGATCAGTTGGAGGCTCATTATTTAGCGGAAGGAAATGTAGTTCAAACCGTTCAGGCCATTATAGCTGCCTCGAAAGCAAATATAACTCTGAATTGGGATCGAGCATGTGCGATTGATTTGGCAACAAGAGGAACATCCAAATCAGTTCTTGAAGCGGTAAGAACATCGATTAATCCCAAAGTAATTGACTGTGTTATAGAGGGAAGAGAAACGATAGACGGAGTTGCCAAGGATGGCATACAGGTAAAAGTGCGTGCTCGAGTAACGGTAAGGAGTAACTTAGACCGTTATGTTGGGAGTGCTCAGGAAGAGACTGTTATTGCGAGGGTTGGGGAAAGCATTGTGTCCACAATTGGATCTTCGGAAAATTATAAAGTAGTTTTAGAAAACCCTAACTCCATTACGGAAAAGGTTTTAGATCGCGGGTTAGACCAAGGCACGGCTTTTGAAATTCTCTCAATTGATATCGCTGATGTTGATCTTGGAGAAAACCGTGGGGCTGCATTACGGTCTTCACAGGCAGCAGCTGACAAGGAGGTTGCACAGGCACAGGCCGAAATTCGCCGTGCTGCTGCAGTTGCACTCGAGCAGGAAAATGTGGCCAAGGTTCAGGAAATGCAGGCAAAACTTGTCGAAGCTCAATCCCAGATTCCTCTTGCCATGGCTGAGGCTTTTCGTAGCGGAAATCTAGGAGTAATGGATTATTATCGTCTAAAGAATGTAGAGGCAGATACAGAGATGCGCTCAAGTATATCCAAAGATTCAGAGTAGTTTTATAAAATGCCGGATATAAACCTAGACAGTCTTTTTATTATCGGGTTAATTTTGGCTTCCTTGGTGGGTAAGATTTTCAAGAAGAAGGAACCGTCAGAAACGGATGCCCCCAAAAAAGAAAAAACCGCCAATGACTCTCTAGAGAATGTATTAAAGGAAGCATGGCAAGCGGTAACCAACCCAGATCAAGTTGAAGTCAGGACCCCACCCTCTGAGCCACTCCCCTTATCCCTGGAGCAGATAAAGGAAATCGAAGAATTACCCTTAGTGGAGTCAACCTCTTCGAAGTTTGAGGCAACTAATCATACGGTTACCCATGAATCTGTTTCGAAAGATGAATGGCACCCTTCAAGGAGGAGAAAGAATTCAAATATGGGAAAAAGTAGCAGACAAATACTTTTTTCGAAAGGCTCGTTGAAGAATGCTTTTGTTTTGAATGAGATTTTGGGAAAACCAGTTTCAATAAGACCTGATAGCCAAAATGTATAAATTTAGTTTACCTTACGATTTTTCTTGGGAAATGAACTTTTTTTATTAGCTGTACTTAAAAGCAGGGCCTTTTGCATGCATTTATGGTTCCAACTGCAGGTATGTACGAACTTACATTTTTTTTCCGAGCACTTTAGTGTGGGTTTAGATTCCTGGTTATTGTTCAATTTATAATAGAAAATATTGATTAGGAAAAAATTCAACCTTTATTCAGCTTGAGATGCTACAGAAATTACCGAATCATTGTCTAATTACTGAGCAAGATCGGGTTAGATATACAGATGGTTCAATTTCAGTAACCTTATGGTTTGATGGTCACAATTCAATATATGCATTTGAGATAATTTTTGATCTCTTGCTAAATGAAATAGCATTTCTTTATGCCAAGAATTCACCGTCTAGATTTGTTAAAATTGATAACGGGCCGTTAAAACCAGGGCGACAAGTAAAACAGTCTATTAAGTTAGAAACCACAGAATTTTCAAATGAACGGCTAGAGAGTTTTAAAAAAGTGTCTTTAAGCATTCCATCTGAACAGAGGGAATTCATTTTGGATATCATGCAATCAATGAAAAGAAATTAAGTAATTTCTTGTAAGATATAGCGATTCATACAGCAATTAACTAAGATGATTTCAAATGTATTCTTATTTGCCAAATTCTTTAGAATATAAAAGATAGTATAAATGTTTTGCACTGCCAGCTTGATCACAGTAAAGCCCGGTAAGTAGTGAAACCCGCGAGGAATGACATTTTGCGGTATTGTAAAATTGAGAAAAACGTAGACCATCTTTGGCTAGTTGATCTAGATTGGGGGTGCTGATTTCAGAACCATAACAGCCCAAGTCTGAAAAGCCTAAATCATCCGCCATGATGAGGACAATATTCGGCCTTTTACCGTAAATAGAAACAAAGCTCACAAGAATAAGAATGAATGATGTAAAGGATCTCATATATTTATTTAAATCTAATTAAAAATTCTTGAGTCTTGATTTGTACTCTGGTCGATTTTTCCATTGGGGAAAAAACTTTTGATATTCTTTTAGTTCTGTCCAAAAGATTCTTGGTGGTTGCGGG
>JABGWZ010000168.1 GCA_018675995.1 Opitutia bacterium
CCGTTTAGCCTCCGATAGACAACCAAACGCTCCGAGGTTTTACCTGCCTTTTAACGCCCCGACCACTCAGCAGGTGTCAGTGGACTGTCGACGTCGCAGAACTAAGCTGCGAGGGCTTCGAGCTGAGGCTCGAAGTTAACGATATTATTTTCGCCATTTAATGGTTTGAAGCATTTTTCACGAGGCCAAGCGTCATCCTCGATACGCGACCGAATTTTCCACATTGCAGTCGAATCCGGAACACCCCCAACAAAATTTCAAAGACCAAAATCCATACTAATATAAAATTGATTTATCGTCAAGATTCTCAGATTTTATGATGAAAAAGAAGGAAAACTAACTGACAGAAAAGCTTTACCATTGCGAAAAGTAAACAATTCCAGAAATGTGGTAGGGACTTTATGAATGAAACCAATAAAAGTATTTCATCCTCTCCAAAATATTTTGATCGAGAATTAAGTTGGCTGGCTTTCAATAATAGAGTTCTTGATCAAGCATTCTCCGACAGTTATCCGATATTGGAGCGAATCCGCTTTCTTTCTTTTGTATGCTCCAATCTAGATCAATTCTATGAGATTCGAGTAGCAGGCTTACAGCAGAAAGTAGACGGTGGATCTACAAAATGTGGGTTTGATGGAATCCCTCCAACTATTTTGCTTGATAAAATAAGAGATAAGGCAGCGCAAATGGCAGTGGACAAACAAGCCTGCTGGAAAGATGTTCTCAGACCAACTCTCAAGAAAAATAAAATATTATTTAAAAAGATAGAAGAATTATCAAAAGATGAATTTTTATGGGTAAGATCTTATTTCCGTCGAGAAGTATTTCCCATTTTAACACCTCTTGCAGTCGATCCAACTCATCCGTTTCCTCTTATCCTCAATAAATCGCTCAATATTATTGTTTCTCTGAAAAACCGCAGGAAGAAAAAAGCGGATAATTTAATGGCAATTATTCCGGTACCGCGGATTTTACCCAGGCTGCTTAAATTGAAAGCCAAATCTTCAAAAGAGGACAGCTTTCTATTCTTAAGTGATATGGTAAGGCACTTCGCTGACGATCTTTTCCCCGGCCATATAGCATCGGATGCATGGGCTTTCCGTATAACCCGTAACAGTCATTTATATGTCGACGAAGAAGAAGTTGAAAACCTTCTCCAAAGTATTGAAGAAGAACTACATAATTTAAAAAAGGGATCTGCAGTGCGCCTGGAAATAGACGATGGAGTAGAAGATGAAATCCTGAAATATCTTCTAGGGGCAATCAACCTAACTGAAAAAGATGTAATTCGGGTGAACGGTCCCATTAATTTGTACCGATTGATGTCTTTACCTGATCAAGTTGACCGGCCTGATTTAAAGTTTCCACCCTTTGAAGCATTTTTACCAAAAGAATTTGAAGATAAAACTAAGATATTCGAAACTCTGAAGAAAAAAGATATCTTACTTCATCACCCTTATGATTCATTTATGCCTGTGGTTGACCTCTTAAAGTTGTCAGCAACGGATCCTGATGTTTTTGCAATTAAATTAACTATTTATCGAACTAATGGAAATTCTCCTATTGTAAAAGCATTAATGGACGCTGCCCGGAATGGAAAACAGGTTACTGCATTGGTTGAATTAAAGGCAAGATTTGATGAAGAAGCAAATGTTCAGTGGGCACACAAAATGGAAGAAGTTGGCGTACATGTAGTCTATGGATTACCTGGTCTAAAAACGCACTCGAAATGCTGCTTGGTCGTAAGGAGAGAGGGAGCAAAACTGAAAAGCTACGCTCACCTTGGAACCGGAAACTACAACCCAAGCACGGCAAAAACCTACACTGATTATAGTTTGTTTACATCAAAATTATCATATACTTCAGATTTAGGTAATCTGTTCAACACATTAACTGGATACAGCCGGACCCCGAGATTCAAGAAACTACTTGTTGCTCCATATATTTTACATTCTCGTACGATTGGTTTGATTGAACAGGAAATCCTCGCTTCTAAAGAAGGTAAGCTCGCCAAAATAATCATTAAAGTTAACAGTTTAATTGATCAGCCAACTATTGATGCATTGTATAAAGCATCTCAAAGTGGAGTTAAGGTCGAATTAATTGTTCGGGGTATTTGTGGTTTAATTCCGGGCGTAAAAGGACTGAGCGATAATATAAAAGTACGCAGCATCCTAGGTCGTTTCCTTGAGCACAGTCGAGTTTTCTATTTCCACAATGCTGCAGAAGGTCACAAACTTTATATTGGTAGTGCAGATTGGATGCCCAGGAATTTCCTTCGTCGTGTCGAAGCTGTTTTCCCAATTGAAGAGCCTGGGCACATTAATTCTATATTAAAGGACTTGGATTACATTATCTCTGACAATGAGAGTGCGAGTTTATTGAAAAAAGATGGTTCATATTCCAAGGTTAAACCGAGCTCTAGAACAAAAATAAAAATTTCATCACAAAGCTCATTGATTGAGTATTCAAAGTCCCGGATGAATGAATTAAAGACAGTTAAATCAGCTGCTTCCTCTAGAAAAACCGATAATTAAGGCAAAGCTGATTAGGAAAACTCCTAATCCGATAACAGGGTCTCGAGAAAGACAAAGCAAGATACCTCCTATGCACAGAATAGGAGCTAAGGGACGTCGCCAATCAAATTTCATAATGCTCCTTACTGTACACGAAAAGGAATTTCAAGGGAAGAGGAGAGTTTTCCACCTGGCGGTCTACCCAAATTACCCACAGCTTTACTTACCTCGAGAACCAAGCGGTCCAATGCTGCATTACCAGATGATCGAGAGATGTATGCAGAAACAAGTGTTCCACTAGGGGATATACTAAATGACAAAAACGCTTCTCCACCAGTTGCTACAGGAGAGTTGGACTGCAATCTTTTCCATGTAGCTTCAAGTTTAGCTTTTACTTTACCGAGATATAAATTGAGGATCGTGGGATCCACAGAGCTCGATGTGTTAGAAGGATTGGATATAGTTATCTTAGGAAGAGAAAAATTGTTTGGATTTATTCTGACTTTTGGAGCTTGCTTGTTGGGTAAAGCTTGGGGTGGGGAAGGAATGCTTAAGTTATGTTTTTTTTGAAACTGGTTAAAAGAAATCTTTTTTGGTTTAGGCTTCGGTTTGGGCAAGGGCTTGGAGACTTTTTTTGGGGTCGGCTCTGGGGTGACTGAAGGGACTGGTATAGTTTTCTTGGGGATTTGTGGCTTGGGCTTTGGTTTAACCTCCGGTTTTTTAGGGAGAACTTTTGTAACAACAGGAGGACGAACAACCTTCTCGGGAACAGTAGGTATAGGGGGCGAGTAAGAAGATGATACTAACTCAAAAACATGAACATCTTTTTTCTCATCTTCACAACTTGGAATAAACCCAAGAAAACCCGCAGCTGCAAAAAGCACGATATGCAATACAAATGAACTTAAGAAGAACTTTGATTCCTTATTTGATAATCCCAACATTTTTTAAATCACACCACAAAATCCATAATTTAAGACAAACATTTATCAAAAATGTTCAATAGCAAACTACTCCAAAGTTTTAAGAAACTTTTGAATAGTTTCTTTATACAACCGACCGCCCTTTTGAATTAAATCATTATGTGAAGCTTCTTTGATTTCCAAAAAAAATTTCGGTTCGGGTAAGAATTCGTGTATTTTTCTGCCCTGCCTAAAAGGGACCACTTCATCATAAACACCGTGAATAACTAATGAAGGACATTTTACTTTATCCACTATCTTAATATTTCGAAAACGATCCCAGGGTAAGACAGATATCTCAGTCACTGACCTAAATGCACTGAGAAATGGGGTTTCTAGAATTAGTCCGGCGATCTTAACTTTAGTGGCAAGGTAACAAGATGGACCCGTTCCTAGTGATCGCCCCCAAAGCAATAGACTTTCCGGACGGACTTTCATGTCAGATGTTACGTGTTCGTATAAAGTGTCAATAGCAGCATAACAACTAGCTTCTGACGAAGAACCTTCGCTAAGCCCATACCCGGGGTAATCGTATGCGATAACATTGCACCCGAACTTAGTAAATTCTACAAGTAAGGGCTTAAGCATTCCAAGGTCTTCACCGTTTCCATGACTGTATAGGATCGTCAGTCCATTGGGTTCTTTTGCCAACAACTGGAGACAAGCAATTTTGTCTACGCTTTCTGTAGTGACATAAAAGTCTACATCCTTTTCTTCATATGTTGGCGGATTAGGGGAAGGAAATAAAATATGGTCAGCGTAAATCCAGGCAAAGAAAACCATTAACAAGTAGAAAAAAAGAAATAATAGAGCAATCCGTGGCCAAGGAAGATTTAAAATTTCATTAATCACATTCATTTGTTAAATCACATTAAACTGATAACAAATTATAGAATCGCAAGAAACTTCAGATTTTTATAATGAATAGTTATGAAGATTTGTTGTATAGGGGCAGGATATGTGGGTGGACCAACCATGGCCATGATCGCAAAAAAATGCAAGGATACCAAGGTCACTGTGGTTGATCTCAATCAATCGAGAATTGATGAGTGGAATTCTAATGAACTTCCAGTATACGAACCAGGCCTTCTTGAAGTCGTACAAGAAGCAAGGGGCAAAAATTTATTTTTCAGTACTGAAATTGATGATTCCATAAAAGAAGCGGATATCATCTTTATAAGTGTCAATACACCGACCAAGCAATACGGTTCCGGAAAAGGAAGAGCTGCTGATCTAAAATTTATTGAATTGTGTGCCCGTAACATTGCAAAGGTGGGCGGCGGTGATAAAATCGTAGTCGAAAAATCCACTGTACCAGTTCGTACCGCACAAATGGTAAAAGAGATTTTGAGCGAATCTGATAATGGGCATAACTACCAAGTTCTTTCCAATCCTGAATTCCTTGCAGAAGGAACTGCGATAACTGACTTGGAAAATCCAGACCGAGTGCTCATAGGTGGTGATATTACAACTGCAGGCAAAAAAGCAGTTGATACTGTGGTTAATTTATACGCTCAATGGATTGATAAAGATAAAATAATCACGACGAATTTATGGTCTTCTGAATTATCAAAACTAACTGCAAATGCATTTCTAGCTCAAAGAATATCGAGTATTAATGCAATATCAGCATTATGCGAAGCAACCGGTGCAGATGTGGATGAAGTTGCAAATGCTATAGGTACAGATTCGAGGATAGGTTCGAAATTCTTAAAAAGCTCGGTGGGGTTTGGTGGATCATGCTTCCAGAAAGATATTTTAAACCTTTCTTATCTTTGTAAGCATTTTGGTCTGCCTGAAGTGGCAACTTATTGGGATCAGGTTGTTGAAATGAATAATTATCAAAAAGATCGATTCGTTCAAAGAATTATGGATGCCATGTTCAATACAGTTTCAGGAAAAAGTATCTGTATTTGGGGCTTTGCATTTAAAAAAGATACAAACGACGCCCGTGAATCTCCAGCTATCGCAGTTTGTTCAAGGTTACTCGAAGAGCAGGCGAAACTGAAGATTTATGACCCACAAGTTGATTATACGACAATTCTATCTTCGTTGGGACTAGAAAAGGGAGATAATAGAATCACTTTTTGTGAAAGTGCGATCGAAGCAGCAAGTGAAACCCATGCTATTGCACTGCTAACTGAATGGGAAGAGTTTCGCGGTGCTGACTACGGACTAATTTACTCCAAAATGGAAAAACCGGCACACTTTTTCGATGGTAGAAACTTGGTCGATTCAAAAAAAGTAACCGATGCCGGATTTACACTATCAAGAATAGGTAAAGTATAAACCTATTATATAGCTGGTTTCCTGGAAGGCCGTTGTATATTAGAAATGAATTTATCCAGTACACCATTAAGAAATTTCTTCGAGTTCTCAGTCGAAAATTCCTTACTAATCTCGAGCGTTTCATCAATTACCACAACAGGCGGAATATCCAAGCGATACTGAATCTCGTAGATAGCTACACGAAGTAAACTTAGGTCGGCCTTAGCGATCCGGGAAAACTCCCAGTTATCAACCAACTCTTTGATCATAGAATCTATGATATCTTTTTTCTCTACAATTCCATCCACTAATTCGATAGCATAATTATAAAAGCCCTCATCTTTCCCCAATCGATTGATAAAATCCATTAAATCACGATTTAGATCCTCTGATGGATTCATTTCCCACTGAAAAATAAAACGAAAAGCAGTTGCACGGTTTTGCCGTCGCTGACTCCACTTCGGATTGGTAATTAAATCTTCGTCCATTTTTTTTGTAGATGTCCCATTTCTAAAGCGGCTTGCCCAAACTCTCGTCCCCGATCCAGAGTGCCCGTTATTCTTTCCTCAGCCTCACCCACATTATCAGTCACAACAATGCCGTTTATAATAGGCGTATCATGACTAATGGCTAAGTGCTGGATCGCGTGACCTGCTGTATCAGCAACCATGTGATGGTGAGAAGTTGCCCCTTTAATGATTACGCCTAATCCAACCATACAAGAAAAACTTTGGGAACGGAGCATTAACGAAAGAGCGGAAGGAATTTCATGGGCACCAGGAACTCTTTCCACGCAAAGGAACTCTGGCTCTCCGTTAGTTGAAATTGAATCCAAAACACGATTTAAGAGTGCTTCAACAAGTAACTTATTAAATCTTGATGCCACAATACCGATGCGGAGTGTAGTAGCGGATAATTTTGACGATGGTTGAATCTCAGTGCTCATATAGCAAGTTATTTGATAAGAATTCTTTCGATAATCTCTAGGCCATATCCTTCAAGACCAACCACTTTCCTACGGTCGCGAGATAATAATCGTAATTTTTTAATTCCAAGTGCAACCAGTATCTGAGCCCCAATTCCGTAATCGCGAAAGTCCATTTTCGGTACAGAAAAATCTTTCTTTTCAAGAGACTTTACAGATTGATTTTCCCCCTTAAATTCCATCCTTCGAGTCTCCATGTATAGCAAAGCCCCCGATCCGTTTTCAGCAATCATTGAAAGAGATTGCTCAATTGAGTTAGATTTACCTTCTTTGCCACTCATACCCAATGCATCAACCAAAACATTTGCAGTTTGGACCCGAACAAGAGTAGGTGATTGTTTGGTTATTTTACCTAAAGTAAGCGCATAGTGAACTCGACCATCAAGAACACTATGAAAGCCATGGAGCCTAAACTTACCAGATTTACAAATAAATTCAGATTCAGTGAACTTTTCAATTAACTGATCTCGTTTGTGGCGGTATTCAATAAGGGATGCTATGGAAATAAGCTTATATCCCCATTTCTTTTTAAATTGTTTCAGCTCGGGCAAACGAGCCATACTTCCATCTTCGTTTAAAATTTCACAAATCACTCCACTTGGATGGAGTCCGGCAAGCGAGGCTAGATCTACCGCTGCTTCAGTGTGACCAGCACGTTCTAAAACACCACCTGGCCGAGCTCTAAGAGGAAAAACATGACCCGGTTGTACAAGATTTTCAGGGGTAGCATTAGGATTTGCTAAAATTTCAATTGTTGATGCACGATCGAATGCACTAATCCCAGTAGATATACCATTTGCTGCATCAACAGAAACGGTAAAGTCAGTTCTTTGTGCCTCACGATTATGTGGAACCATACTTGATATCCCAAGCCGGGTGAGTTGATTAGTCATAAGCGGAACGCAAATCAAACCACGAGCATGTAAAATCATTTGGTTAACCGATTCAGGTGTAACCTTTGATGCGGCCATAATTAAATCACCTTCATTTTCGCGAGCCTCATCATCTGTGACAATGACCAAGTTTCCCTTAGCTATTTCAGCGATGGCCTCTTCTACAGGATCAAATCCTGAAATATCTTGCTTTGACATGATGAGAATTAAGAAAAATGAAAATTACCATCATAGACAAATGAGTTCTAACCACAATGTAATTTAGTAAAAGGGGAGTAAATATTCAGATCAAACCTACTTATTAAGCATATCGAGGAATTCAAACTCAGTAAGTACCGGAATTTCCAACTTTTCTGCTTTTGTAAGTTTCGAGCCAGCACCAGGTCCAGCAACAACATAAGATGTTTTTTTACTTACGCTAGAGCTCACCTTTCCGCCCTTGGCTTCAATCTTCAATCCTGCATCCTCGCGATTAAAATGAGTTAATGTACCTGTAAGAACAAATGTTTTGCCTGTAAAAGGAAGATTCTGTCCGCTCTCTTCAGCAGGAATGGCAAGGTTAACTCCATACCCTTGAAGTTTTTTGATCATGGATAGGTTATTCTCACTCATAAAAAAACCAACAACACTCTGAGCCATTACTTCACCAACGCCATCCATCTCAGTTAAATCTTCTATTTTTGCCTCAATCAACTTGTCAATAGATTTGAATTCTCTGGCAAGTGATTTCGATGCAGTTACACCGACATGCTTAATTCCTAAACCACAGATAAAACGCCAAAAGTCTTGGCTCTTGCTGCTATCAACCGATGAAAGTAAATTTATAGCCGATTTTTCAGCAAAACCATCTAAATTTAAAACCTGATTCTTATCTAATGAATAAAGATCACTCAAATCCTTTACATAACCCAAGCCAACAAGCTGAGAAATAACTGCTTCTCCGAGGTGATCAATATTCATGCATCCCCTTGATGCATAGTATTCAAGGCGACCTTTAACTTGATCCGTACATTGGTAGTTTGTACAACGCCATGCGGATTCTCCTTCCGACCTTACCAATCTAGTCTGACAACAAGGGCAATGGGAAGGAAATAGATAAGGGGAAGATGATTCCCGCCTTCTTGATAAAACTACTTCAATGACTTGAGGAATAATTTCTCCGGCTTTTTCAACAACCACAATATCCCCGATTCGAATATCCTTCCTTTGAATTTCATCAGAGTTATGGAGACTGGCACGTGAAACAGTCGTGCCGGCAAGTTGAACAGGGTGAAGGTGTGCAACCGGAGTAATTACTCCTGTTCGACCGACTTGTAGCTGAATGTCATTAAGTAGGGTATCAGCTCTTTCAGATTCAAATTTGTAAGCAATTGCCCACCTAGGTGCCTTCGCGGTAGTGCCCGCTTCGCGCTGCAAGGCAAAAGAATCAAGTTTCACAACTGCACCATCAGTCGGATAACTGTAAGACTCCCTCAATTTATCAAGACTGAGAATGGCATTCCATGCCGCCTCAACTGAAGACACTTTCTCAATAAATTCGACCGTAGGAAAACCCCAAGACTTTACTAATTCATGAAATTCAGATTGGTAGGCAAAACGATTTAGCGGTTCTACGCCACCGAGTCCATAAAGGACGATTTCCAATTGCCTCTGCCTGGCTTCTTTTGGATCCAGCAACTTTACGGTTCCGGCAGTAAGATTTCTAGGGTTAGCGTATAAATCTAAACCTTCCTTAAGTCTTTCTAGGTTAATCCGCTCAAACTCACTGTGACTCATGAAAATCTCTCCACGAATTTCAATCAGTAACGGAAAACTTGGGTCATCAATTTTCTTTGGTAATTGAGGAATATGTAAAATATTTTGAGTAATTACATCTCCCTCTATCCCATTACCTCGTGTAGTAGCTTCAGTTAGTATTCCATTTTTATATGTCAGAGAAACTGCTACGCCATCTATCTTTGGCTCAACAACATAAGCAGACGAACCTGCTTCAAGAACCCGATTAAGTCTCTGATCAAATTCAAAAAACTCATCCCTGTCATAAGTATTATCAAGGCTAAGCATTGGCATGAGGTGACGATGCGATAAAAATGCTTCCAGTCGATCATCGCCAACTAAGGGAATATCATCCTCTGAAATCGCACTGTCACTCTCTTCATCCAAAGAAAATAATCCCAATGGATCTTCTAGACTAATTATTGATTCCAGTTCGGCCTTTAAACGATCATATTCTCGATCACCAATGGTAGGTTTCCCATCTCGATAATAAGCCTGATCGTGGACTTTAAGGATTGCGGTTAGTTCATCTTTTCGACTTTTGCTCACTGAGTAAAATCCTCTATGAAAAATTTTCCTATAACGATAAAACTGCTTCTCTCATCCGGCCAAGAGCTTTTTTTAATAGTTCACGTGTACAGCCTAAGTTTAATCTTAAAAAACCGGGTGCCCCAAAATCTCTACCGTCAGAAAGACCGACACCTGCTTTTTCGAAAAA
This sequence comes from Opitutia bacterium, assembly GCA_018675995.1. GTDB lineage: Bacteria > Verrucomicrobiota > Verrucomicrobiia > Opitutales > Seribacteraceae > Seribacter. The sequence continues at coordinate 10,119 of JABGWZ010000168.1, forward strand.
ACTATGGGGATCTTTTACATTTAAATTTCGGGCATCGATCCAAAGTAAGTAGGTTGCCTGAGGAGAGAAGGGGATTAGCCCATTCATCTCACGAATTTGAGTTACGGCACAGTCACGATTCTCTCTTAGGTAGGCAATCAACCTACCTCTCCAACTTTCTCCATTCCTATATGCCTCTTCAGCCAATCTAAACCCCATAGCAGGAGGATCAGGAACGATACCAAGCATAGATTTTTTAAATCGACGCTTTAATTCGCTGTTTGAAATAACTGCGTATGAACATCCAAAACCAGGCAAATTGAAAGTTTTGCTTGGTGCCATGAGCGTTATTGTACGAGAAGCAATTTCTTCGCCCAAGGAAGCAAATGGAATATGTTTTAAATTTTCATCCAAGATTAGGTCACAGTGGATTTCATCTGAGCACACATATATATCTCGTCTGACGATAAAATCAGCAAACTCCATTAATTCATCCCGAGTAAAACATGTACCTACCGGGTTGTGTGGATGGCAGAGCATAAAAAGATCTCCCTTTTGTGTATCCATCTCGTTCAGTTGCTCAAAATCTATTGTAAACCTTTCACCCGAAAGTTTCATGGGTAATTTTGTGCACTTAAGTCCGAAATTGGTAGGTGCAGAAAAAAACGGGGGATAAACAGGAATATTCGTAATGACCTGGGACGCTTTCTTTTCAAATAATCTACAGGAAATATTCAGTCCGCAAACCATACCTGGTAGCCAAATCAACCAACTTTTATCAATTTCCCAGTCATATAAAAGTCCGGAACGTTCAACAACAATATCATTCAAACCGGGCGGACAAATTCCATAGCCGAACATCCCATCTTCACAAATTCGGGAAGCAAGGCTTACGACACACGAAGGTGACCTAAAGTCCATATCTGCAACCCACATTGGTAAGATATCAGACGAACTGTATTTAGACCACTTTAAGCTGCTTGTACCACTTCTATCAGGTACAGAATCAAAAAATTTATCTTTCTCGATCAACCAATCTCGACAGGACTATACAATTATTGCCAAGAATACAGGTACTTCAATCCAATAAAGTCAACTTCCTGGTCAAATGCATGGTTGTATTCAAGTGCGACACCATGCACATCAGTAATCCACCAGGAGAGACCAATGTCTAAAAGAAAATCGTTTTCCCCAAAATCGGACCACAATCCTTTGAAATTTCCTCCAATAGACATTGAAAGGTAATCAGTAAATAAAATTTCAGTTCCTGCTAGAAACTTCCATGTGAAACCATCATCTCCCATGCGGAAACTACCTGAAGGGGTGGAATCGATATCACTAAGATAGGAAAGTCCGACCCCTGCAAAAGGACGAAACATTCCATTCTGAAAAACATACTCATCATAATGATAAATAAAGTCTAAACCAAGTTCCCAAGAAGAATCAGAACCTGAGGTTGAATTACGGTCAACATTTCCGTAACTAAAGTATAAATTGAAATCAGCAGAATCAGATGCAGGGCTACTAGCGGACAAATTCAAAAAATCACCATCAGCGTCAATCCCTTTTCCTTTTCCTCCATCAGCCATAGCATATCCAAAACCAAAATAATATTCCCCAAGTCTAGACTTTGCGAAAGACACAGAGGAAATAACAAACAATGAGGCAAGTAATGTAAGTAAGATTTTCATTTGAATCTTATATGTAGATTATTCAAGGTAGTCAACTTGTATAAAGGTGAAGTTATTTTGCTAGAGTAAAGGTTTAAAAATCATTCCAGCAGCTTTGAATATTCTGGCAGATGCTTGCTTACTGCTAAAAAAAGAAAGTCCTGGAAAATTCCCAACATCTTTCCAATTTTGAAAAAAATCATTGTGATCGGGTGTAACGAAAGAATGATTATCTTTCAGTTCAAAACAGGAATGGGGTCGAACAGGCCAAGGGTCAAAAAATGGTAATGCTTCCGATATTCTATACAAAATCATATTTAAGGTACTCACAATTAATCGATTTTTTTTCATCGCAACAAGATAGCTATTCCCTGGATTTATGTCCTGCTCGATACTTTCCTTTAAAATTTGTGCAAATTTCTTGTCACGAATGACTACCCCCAATTCAGTATTATAAATCTCAGAACGAGGATCTAAGTTATAAGATCCAATAAAAGTTACATTTTCATCAATCACGAAAGATTTTGCATGCAAAGACAAATAAGGAGCAGTTTTGAGAAAAATATTTTTCTTATTCTGCCGTTTTTTAAAAATGTTCTGATTAATCTTAAATTCCTCAGCACCAAATAATATTTTTTCACGATAAAATGGCGCACGAGTAAGCAGTTTTTTATAATTCATCATTTCACCAATATCAGACGGAATAGGCTTAAACTCATACATTTCGAGACCCAAGTCCTCGATGTACACTCTTTTTTCCTGATAGTTTGCCGCATATGTCACCCAGTTGTCAGTAGCTGCCAGGCTATTGGTGGAAACAATAACTTTTAAATCAGGTGCACTTCTTTTCAATGAACGAAATACAGCCTGTGTTTCTTCGCTAATTACAACATAGGGAGACTGAATTAGAATTTCCTCTTGAGCCGTTTCAACCAAAGTTAGAAGTTTGTTAGTAACTGATGAGTTAAGCTGCGGAGCCTGCTCCACCTTATCCGGCAAATCGTAAACCCATTCAACACCTGCAACATTAATCAAAGAAGAAACAAAGATGTCATTAATTATATTTTGATTATTGGCACGAGAATAATTTTTTTGAAATATATCATACTTGAAAAAATAATCCTGATCGAAATTAACATTAAAGGTTTGACTATTCAAAACCTCGCTTACATCGATTAAATCAAAAGTCGAAACTGAATGCTCAGAATGCCAATAACTTGAAACACATTTTTCTAATTCAGTAGAAACTTCCTGTACAATCAACACATCCCGGTCTTTATAATTCAGTCCAATAACTTCATCAAAATAATGGTTGTTGATATTTCTTCCTCCGGTGATGATGAATTCCCCGTCCACAACAAGCAATTTATTGTGCAGTCGAGCATTATGATCATGAAAATCAATGGCTAGATCCGATATTTTATCTAAAAACGAAGGTGTTAATTTTTTTGCACTAGGATTAAAATATTTGATTTCAAAATCATCACTTAGAGTCGAAAGGTATGCGATTAACTCGACCTGATGTTCATTAAACATATGATCGATCAACAACTGAACTTTAACCCCATGTTTTTGGTTTGCCTGAATCAATTCCCAAAGAATGAACATACCCACCTCATCAAACTCCCATGAAAAAGTTTGTATAGATATACTTTCTCGAGCCGACCTGATTAAATTCACACGTAATAATAGCGATTCTTCTCCGTGATCGAGAATTAAAGCAGCACTTTGACCGCCTTCAGTTACTTTTTGGTGAACATTCTTCCATAATTCTGTAGTACCCACCGAAAAGGAATCATTTTGGTCAGGAAACCCAGAAAAGTGAGGATATGTATCAATATTTTTTGGACGGCAGGAGAAAATCAAAAACAAAGGTACAAAGAACAAAAAGAGATACCCGTTTTCAGGTATTAATTTCATTATTTTCCCTGAGAGTAAAACCATGATAATTAATTAGATAATCGGTCTGCTTTCAAAGCCGTACAAAAGATTAATAAAGAGCATAGAATTAATATACTTGAGGTATATGCAACCCCCTTAAAATCAAGCATATTTAATACCATATAACCAAGAAACGGGGCACAAAAACCTCTTACCCCAGTCAAGAACATATGAGCACCCATATATTCCGACTCTAATCCAATGGGAGCTAATTTGGTAACCCACAAAGTCCAGGCAATAGATGCTCCACCATTAGCGACTCCAGCGAGCACAGATCCTAAAATTAACCCATAAAAAGAGTTCGCCGTAAAGAAAAGTAAAATAGAAGCGAGCAAAAATAGATTTAAACTTATCCTGTATGGAACAAAAGGAATTCGATCAAATAATTTACCCCATAAGCGGGATGTCAGAATTCCAGCAAAGGAGTACGACATTACCACCATAGCTATTTCTTGATTTGATATTCCTATTCCACCTTCGCCAGCCATGTATTCTATTCTTAACGGAATAGTCATAATTACTCCTAACCCCATTAGCATCCACCCCAATAACATCTTTCCGAATAAAGAATCTTTTATAATAAAAGATAACCCACCGAGCATACTTGGTATTCCGACTACTGCAGGTTGATTAGATGGCATTAAAAACAAAGCTACAGAGGATAATAATGAAACACCACCCATCCCTATAAAAAGCAAATTGTAGCTTTTGTAATTATCCAGGTATAGACCAAATCCGTAGGAAAATACTATTCCCACTATGGATGAACAGATAAAATTCCATGAAATATTTTGCCCTCTCTTATTAGGCTCATAGTTGGAGGAATAAACATGAATTAAAAGACCAGGCATTTGAGATAATGCAATTTGTGCAATTACTAAATAAACTGTGTAAAAATTTACTGCTTTAACTTGTGAACAACAAAATAAAGCAACGGCACATATGAACATTAAAAAACCGGCAAAATGAGTAACCGGTCGGTTAAGGGTAGCTGAAATCCTTACAGTCCATGGCATGATAAAAAAACCTATTGCTGAACCAGCCGCCAAAAAAGATTTACAAGTTTCAGAAGCGTCCAGAAAACGAATGGCAATTAAAACCACGAAAACATTAAAACCAATCTCCAGAACTCCATTTAAAGAACTGCGAAACAGATCAAGTCGGAAAGTCTTTTGACCTACAGTTATCAAGTAATCTCCAACTAATTACTTTCTACGAGTTACAGAATTTTGATTCGAAGGATTTTTCAGCAGTTTCATCACCTATTAAGATAATTTCTCCGTTTTCTGAAAATTTATTTTCAGGGGATGGGGTGATAATAGTTCCCGAATCTCCCTTGATTGCAACAATACTACAACCCGTTTTTTCAGTAATTTTACAATCCTTAACCTTAACCCCAACCAGTGACTTGGGTGTTGCCTGACTAAATACATCAAGTCCTTCAGTAACCATAAGAATTTCAGCCCGGTTTAATAAGTTAAATATCGTGTTCGCCCCCATATGATCTTGGGACATCACAAAATCGGCTCCTGCCCGGTGAAGTGGTTCAATATTTCGGTGAACAAATGCACGTGTTATTATTTGAATGTCAGGACGTAATTTCCTGCCATAAATAGTCAGGTACACATTTGTTTCATCATCATGGCTTGTAATGATCAGGGCGGGGGACTTATTTATTCCCGCTCGCTCAAGAACTGATTTATCAGATGCATCACCTAATATACAATTTGATACCATGGACGCTTTCTTCTCGTCAGACTCAATTACGCGGTAAGAGATGTTTCCTTCATCGAGCGCTTTTGCAGTTTCTCTTCCTACTCTCCCTGCTCCAATTATAATTACAGGTGCATTGTTAGTCTTTAAGTTACCAAAATCTTTGTCGTAATTTGCAAAGGTTTCTTCTGTGCCAGCAAGTAGTAAAACCGTATGGTTATTTAACATCGTACCAGGATTAGGGAGCTCAAAATGGCCCCTTTCCCACATTCCGACAACATTAACACCATAACTCTCCCGAAGCATAGCATCTCTTAAATTTTGCCCGACTAATGGAGTTCCATGAATTGTCGCTTCAGCGATGAGTACCTCGTCAAATGAGCCAATAATGTGAGTGGCATTATCAGTGCAACAAATTCTACGAGACAAAAATCGTCCCATTTGCTGGGCCGGACGAATTACATGAGTTGCACCAGCTAGCGACAGAACTTCCTCAGAAGTAGTTTTGTTACATGTGCTAACAATAGTCAAATCGGGGGATGAATCTCTTGCCCGGAATGCAATATTTACATTCCGAATATCCTCATCGGTTGTAACAACCATCGCTGCATTTTCGATAGAAGCATCCATGAAAGTTTCATTTTCATCTAAATTTCCGACCATAATCGGGAAACCCATATCATGTAACCGAAGTGCCTCCTTGATATTGGATACAATTAAGACAAAAGGATACCCAAAATGCGTCAGTTTATCCATAAGCACATGACTAATGGAATCGTAATGAGTTAAAATAACATGTTTTTGCTTTACGGGCTCAAATCGACGAGCGACCCTGGCTCCGGTTTGGTATTCCATGAAAGGTTTGTATAGAAATTCCATGAACACAAAAGGCAATACAATGAAAAGATAAAAAACACCGGTGAACATAACAATCATTGAGAACAAACGACCACTATCTCCACTAAAAGTAATGTCTCCATAACCAAGGGTAGACATGGTCGTCAAAACCCAGTAAAAAGCTTCAACCCAACCGATCTCAACCCCACCAAGTTCCTCGGACATCAGCTTGGCATAAACCTGCATGTAACAGAAAACGAAAAGAACGAGCACTAAACCGAAACGAAGAAAGCGGGCAACATTCTTCTTTTTGCTCCTCTGTTTAAAAACGGAGGGAATTGACTGAATAATTTCTTTCAAAACTTGGACTCTTAATAATTTTCAGAATATGCTTTTGTATTCAAATAAGTGACATACTTTTCTCTCATTTATCCGGGTTTAACAAGAAATAAAGTTCGTGCAATATGATAGATGAAAATTATAACGATAGTTTGACACAATTAAATGCACCCCATTAGACATAAATTCATTCCTATACTTTTGCCCTTCATTTGTCTTTTTTCCATACTTGGAAACGATCAAAACCAAAGGCTTTATGAACATATAAAAGCTTCTCCACTTTCCGAGTTTGCACTAACTAAAGATTGGCCTAGATATAATGGCCCCTCAGACGATGCGTCATCTCCAGAAACAAAGCTTTTAAAAGATTGGGGCAAGAATGGACCTACCTTAGTTTGGGAGTCAAAGAAAGGGGAGGGGTATGCTTCACCTGCAATTTCGAAAGGTATTCTAATTCTTTTTTACCGAGAGAATGGAATGGAAACTATCGAGGGAGTGAATGCAGAAAATGGAAAAAGAAGATGGGTTTATCAATATCCTGTAAAATATAAAGATCGTTACGGATATTCAAACGGTCCCCGGGCCAGCCCTGTAATTGATGGAAATCATATTTTTTGCCATGGTGTTACCTCATGGCTCACATGCTTAGATTTAAAAACAGGAAAACTCATTTGGAAAAGAGATCTTCGAAAAGAATTTGAAATACCAGATTACTTTTTTGGTAAAGGATCAAACCCTATTGTATATCAAGAATTTGTGATCGTTAATGTAGGGGGCAGTAAAAACCGATGTGTAGTTGGATTTAATAAGAAAACTGGAAAAACAGAATGGATCACTAAAGATTCCTGGGGAGCAAGTTACTCGTCCCCAGTAATTACAAAATTGCACGATACAGATGTATGCCTTGTCTTTACTGGTGGTGAAAGCCGTCCACCTGAAGGAGGGCTTCTTGTTATCAGACCGGAAAACGGAGAGAAACTTGCTCGTTTTAGTTGGAGATCATCAAGGTATGAGTCTGCTAACGCAGTGCCTCCGATTCCATTAGGCAACAATCGTGTCTTTTTATCTGAATGCTACGAAAAAGGCAGTGTAGTTCTTGAATTTAAGAAAGATTTCAGCCATTCAATAGTTTGGACTAATAAGAATATCAATATTCACTGGATGACTCCTGTTCTAAAAGATGGAACCATGTATGGAATTGCCGGGCGACACCAGCAAGGTGCGGAGACTTTCTGCCTAAACCCCCTTAGCGGAAAGGTTCACTGGAAGGAGCCAATCTTTTGGAATGAAACGATAAACGACCGAAAAACTAGAATTGGTTTATTCAGGGGGGCAATATTGAAACTCGAAGATGGATTCATCTGCCTCTCAGAACTAGGCTCACTCCTGAAAATTAATTTCTCTCCAAAAGGTTGGGAAATTCAAAATAAAGCACAGCTATTTTTTGCACCCGGTACTTGGACGCTACCTGCGGTAAGCAATGGGTTACTTTACATAATGCAAAATGAAACGGATCGCATAACCGGAAAGCAACCTAGAATATTATGCTTTGATATAAGGGCGAAGTGAAAAATGAACCCAAAATCGTGGAAGTCCAACCTTTTGGTGGCTTCAACCAGGAACTTTCCTATGGAGTTCCAATTGCACTAATTAACAAAATAAAAGTTGGTTGCCTAGTTCGAATTACATTGGGGAACCGTAGATTGACGGGAATAATAACCTCTCTTGAATCTAAAAAAAATAAAGCTGACTATAAGCTTAAATTTATTTCATCATTGGTCCAGGATGACCCAGTACTCAACCTTGAGCTAATTCAACTGGCGCGATGGATGTGTACATACTACTACACATCAATCGAAAGAGTCCTGGAAGGAATGATTCCATCAGCAGTAAAGGTTGGTATGAGTGAAAAAAAATCACGCTATCTTATAAAAGTAACAATTAAAGACTTGAAAGAGGTTGAAAAAAAACTTGAGAATTCACCACAACAGAAAAAACTGTTTTCGTATATTCAAAAATCAAGTGGTCCCATTCCACTTAATGAAACTCTCAAAAAACTTGGCATTGGAATTTCATCAGCTAATGGTCTGGTAAAAAAGCAGCTAATCAGCGAACTTCAGCAAAAAGTTGAGCGAAGTGCATATGATGATGAGTTTAAAGACTCGGATGAGCACACCAACTCAATTATTACCCTCACGGATGAGCAACAGATTGCATCTCAGGAAATCCTGCAAATAATATCTGAAAATAAATTCCGTTCCCACCTGCTTCAAGGAGTTACAGGGTCAGGAAAAACTGAAGTTTATTTTCAAGCTATGGAAGAAACATTAAGCAAGCGGGGAGGGGTTCTTTTTCTCGTTCCAGAAGTTGCTCTCGCCCCACAAACTGTGGGGCGCCTAAGAAATCGTTTTTCCAAGCAAAATGAAAATGTTGTGGTTTGGCATAGTCATCTTTCAGATGGAGAAAGGCTGGATGCATGGAGTGCATTGACCTCTGGTAGGTCTCGAATTGTAGTTGGTGCACGTTCGGCTATTTTTGCTCCCGTCCAAAACCTTAAACTGATTATTGTGGATGAAGAACATGAACCATCCTACAAGCAGGAAGAAAACCCGCGCTACCATGGTAGGGATGTAGCTGTTTATAGAGCTAAACTAAATAAAGCGGTATGTATCCTTGGTTCAGCTACCCCTTCCATGGAGTCGCTGCATAATGTAAAGACCAGGAAATATTCCAAAAGTATGCTTACGAAAAGAATAGATGGTAGAGAATTACCTCTGGTTCATCTCGTTGATATGAGAAAAGAAACAAAGCGCGAAAATGCACCTCCTATCCTATCACAGCCATTGGTTGAAGCATTACGAGAAAGATATTATAATCGCGAGCAGAGTATTCTTTTTTTAAATCGTAGGGGCTTTAATACAACAATGATGTGCCCTGATTGCGGAGATGTTCAACAGTGCAAAGATTGTAGCATCTCAATGACTTTTCATAGAACGGATAGCTACTTAAGATGCCATATTTGTGGCTACCGTAAACCAGTACCAAGATTTTGTCCCAGTTGTCGTTCATTTGATATTTTAAAAAAAGGACACGGAACTCAAAGAATTGAAGACATTGCGGAAACACTATTACCCAAAAAAGCAACCATTCGCAGGGTAGATGCGGACATGATGTCTAAAAAGAACTTATTTAGACAAACTCTCAACGATTTCAGAAAAGGCAAAATAGATATTCTTGTTGGCACTCAGATGATCGCCAAAGGTCTTGATTTTCCAAATGTTACTTTAGTTGGAGTAATTGACGCAGACCTCCCCCTCAGAATGGAAGATTTCCGGGCGTCTGAAAGAGCATTTCAACTCTTGACGCAAGTTTCAGGAAGAGCGGGTAGGGGAGATCGAGCAGGTGAAGTATTCATTCAAACTTATGCACCGCACTCATCATCAATCCAGTTTTCGAGAAAAGGGGATGTCGAGGGCTTTATTGAGGAAGAAAGTGAACTAAGAAAGGAGTTTAGTTACCCACCATACCGACAACTTGTCCGCCACATATTCAGAGGCAGAAGTAAAGACAAAACCTTATTTTATGCGGAACAATGGAGCAAACGCTTAGAACTAAATCCAATTGAGGGAGTTGAGGTAAAAGGGCCCGCTCCTGCACCTCTTGAAAAGCTTAAGGGCTATTATCGTTTTCATTTTTTCTACTTTACTCAAAAAATACCAAAATTCTTAAGAGGATATCATAAATTAAGATCTGAATTTCCTTTGGACAAGGAGGTTCATGATATATTAGATATTGATGCGAATCAGCTTAGTTAACTAACCTCTAAGGCGAAAAATTGCGTTACCTAACCAAAGGGTTACCAACCCGTAAAGTACTTCCTTCACCATATGGGTGATTCCTGGTTAACAGTATGCCTGAACCTGCAGGAATTAAAACATCGTTGTAGGGAGCATTACCAGCACCTAACTGCCTCCACCCTCCGGAATGTATATAAGCCTTCGGAGCACTGGTGTAACCAAAACCAGAATCAATAAGAGAAATTGAACTAACGGAACCATTCTTGACTTTCGCGAGTCCGAATGCACCACTTCCACCTCCGCCAACAAAAGAAATGTACGCGTCAGATGTATAACCAGAACCAGAACTTCCAGTTTTCCAATTTGCAGTTCCAAAAAAGTCACAATCTCCGCTTTTGTCTAAAATCTCAAATGTATCATTGGTCACATTAGTAATTTCAAAATAACCGTTTGCACCAGAAAGTATTTCTAATCCTTGCCCAGCAGGCACAATATTTCCATCTTCATCAACTTGTGACTTTGGCGAGTCATCATTTGTTTTGTGTCCATAAGCATCAGAAATTAAAACCGTGAACCCATTTCGCAAAGAGTGAGATTGAGAAGTTACAACAATATTACCAGAAAGTGGGTTTGTCATTGAAGTGATTACTCCAGCAGACATTGAAATATCCTGAAGAGTCATCGACCCTGCTACACCAGTTGCTGTTCTTGCGGTAAGATATGCATTTTCAACGACTCCAACATTTGTTCCGTCATGCCAATAAGTTGTCCATACTCCTTCATGTAGGACATCCACATTATCAGCTTCTTCTTTATTCTCAGAGGCCAACCACTTTTTAGTTTCATTGGAATCTAGAGTAATATTTTCTGCTGGAATAAGATCAGATAACATCGTATCCAGACCAAATGGATTATTGATCAGTGCTCTCTCATCTTTCGCTGGAATATGAACAAAGCTATCCTGCATCAAGGCTACACCAGAAAGGGTAATCTCCAAAAAACTGTTTACCGAGTTACGGTCAGATCTTCTTGCTAAAATAAAAGATTTATCTGGATAAATAACTGTATCACTAGCATCCAAACTGGAACCATTTGTATCCTTCCAATAATTCCCATCGTGGTAGTAGGAACGATAATCAGAAACAGATCCATTCTGTTCGCCAGGTGGTTTAAGAACATAAACATAGTCCGCAACTGAGAGCCCTCCCATTTTTAGCTCTGTGGCAGAATACCCAAAAAGAGAACCCAAAGTAGAAGCTTCAAAAATTTCAACCATAGCATTTGAACTAAAGACTAAACCAAGATCCTCATTTAAGGTGTTTTCAAGAACGAGAGTGTCACCAGTATTTGAAAGTATCCGATAGAATTTCCCGGAATAATTACCATCTTCTACACACCTTACAAAATGAATACCTCCCTCTATTTCAATCGTTGTATTCTGATCGTACCCCTTGCCAGAGTAATTTGCATCTATAATAATTTCACTTACCACACCAGAATCTATCTTCGCAGTAGCAAAAGCTTGCTCATAGCTTCCTACTAAAGAATTAGCATCTGAGGGTACAGATATGAATACCTCAGGTTCAATTAAGTATCCCGCCCCGCCAAAGTCCACAGCTATGCTTCCAATTGATTTATCAGATGCAATGTTTACTGAAGCACGGGCTTTTTGGTTCGAAAGCATTCCATCTTTAAACGGCCAGCTTAAATTTGTAGGGTCGAGTAAATCCGGAATTCTGTCGAAAACTAGCTCATTACCTGTTGTACTCTCAACCTGTCCCCGGAACACCACATTTCCCTTTAGACCATAGGATGCAATTGTATAGTGAGGTGCGACCGGGGTGGCATCAGGTAAAAGAATAGATATAGAACCTACGGGTTGAGTAAAATCACCCCTGTTTGCATAAGAGACAATGAAGGGAACAAAACTTAAATAAAGTTTCGTAAATAAAGAGATATTTTGGAAAAAAGAGTTCATGGAACAATCCCTTTATTAAGATGCTATTCTTTAGCCAATAATGCAAAGGGAATTTTAGGTTTTATAATGTTAAATTATTATGATCTACCTAACTTATTACAAAAACCAACTACAATTGAAAATACACATTAATTATAGGCTAATTGGGATAACATCAATTATTCTATTTCTAACTCTACATAGCACAACTGATGCTGATGAATCGAAAGTTCATTTCTTAGATCCAATTCATCAATATGATGAAATTGAACCGAATGATCCATTTTCAAAAATCAGAAAGAAACTTGAAAAAAGTGAGATGAACTCTTTTTCTAATTCTCCTAATAAATATCTTGCTTTTCTCCTCAAGGAATTATCAATAAGCATCCATTCACAACTATTAGTTTTCTCAACCACGAGCTTACAACTAAGCAAAATCTCTCCTCAAAATCCTAGGGCAATTTATTTTTCTGATGATGTTTATGTAGGATATGTCCCAGGTGGACAAATCGAAGTTATCGGAATTGACCCGCAACTTGGAGCAATCCCATATATCTTTAATATTCCAACGAATAAGGATAGTGAGCATCCACTTATTCATAGATCCAGTCGTTGCATGAATTGTCATGCGTCACAAGATATTGGAGGAATTCCGGGTTTACTTATAAGTTCAGTCGTTCCGGGCCCAGGTGGCGGAACTATTGATCGTTTTAGGAAAGATTTAACCGGTCATGAAATTCAATTCAACGACCGTTTCGGGGGGTGGCATATCACCGGTCATAATCCGTTTACTCAATCATGGGCAAATCATTCCGGGGTAATGGAGAATGGCCAGATCAAAAGAATAAAGAACCCACCGGGAGCAAAGTTTAAATGGGACAAATATATCACTAATAGTAGTAACTTAATCGCCCATCTATTACTCGAGCACCAAGTAGGTTTTACCAATCGCTGTATAGAAATAAATTACAAATTCAGAGAACTTACCAACAAACAAAACCTAACTTCAAAAAACATCTCGTTATCAAATTTTCTAGAAAAAAATTCAGATGAATTACTTTCTTATTTGTTATTTAAAAATGAGGCAAAGCTACCCCCAGATACAAAATTTGGAAATCCAACTTTCATTTCGGACTTTGAAACAAAACAAACTGCACTTGGGGTTTCTAATGGACTGCGAAAACTTAATTTAAAAAACAGACTACTAGAAAACAGATGTAGTTATATGATTTGCTCTAATTCATTCCTCGGACTACCCGAGCAGTTCAAAAACTTACTTTTAAGGAAATTAAAAATTATTTTAGAAAGTAAAAATGAAATAAATCTCTTTTCTTACTTATCAAATCCTGAAAAAGAAAATATACTACGCATTCTGAGTAGATCTTTTTATGGATTTTCCAATATATAAAAAAGGCACCTTAAATGGTGCCTTTTTGGTTTAATAGAAGAAAAAACTATTTCTTGGCAACAACAGCACCAGCTTTTTTCCAGCCAGAAATTCCCGCTGATAAATGCTTTATATTTTTGTAACCAAGTTTTGCTGCAGCATCAGCACCTCTCTTGTAGGCTCGGCACCCAGGTCCACCACAATAAGAAACAACCAAAGTATTCTTATCTTTGGGCAAAGACTTGGATAGTTTCTCACCAGCACTCGAAAAATGAATTGCAGTTGGAATATGAGCCTTACTGTAACTTCCTGCTCCATTCACATCGATGATGGCTACCTTGCCACTCTTGATGGCTTTCTGTAATTCGCTTATACTTATATCAGGATATTCACCCGCAAATAAGCATAGTGGCGAGAGTGTTAAAAAAAGTATAGATAGTATTTTTTTCATGATTATATAATGTGTTAGTGATAGTTTGGTGTATTTACTAATTTTTTATAAATTTTAGCAATATTGAAAGAAAATAATTAACAAATCAAAATTAGGTTTTGTTTTAGAATATCTATAAACCCTGGGTTATGGCGTTGTAATCCTAAGACGGAGAAACCTCTTTCCTGCTTTTGGTAAGTTTGGTGCAGTAACCCAGATTTGCCGAACCATGCCTCCGCCAATCTCAATTGACTTCTCTAATACCAGTCCGGACTTGCTCCATGTTTGCAAGTTTTCACTTTGCTCTACATGGTATAAGAAAACTTCTCCAGCAGTGTTGAGAGTACTACCGTCTGACTCTTTGTAGCGGACAAAAGATATTCTTTGCCTACCGTCAGAGTAATTCAATTGAATAGGCAGATCCTGTTTCCTATCGGGCCCCAATGAATCCGAACCGATTGCACGCTCAAATACATTGCTGTAACCATCATTATCAGAGTCGGTGTAACCCTCATTAAAAACCTTCTTCACCTGCTCGGAATTTAAATTGAGATTTCGTAATAATGTTTTCCTTGAGAATCTATCCTGAATCTTGGAATACCGGACATCATCCTTACGAAATTGGCGCCAAATTTGTTTATTTGGTGAAACAACTTCCATTGTTCTTGAGATAGGACTTGCCGTGACAAAAGACTCATTACCCGGTGCGCTAAAAGTCAAGTTAACTGCCCCTAACCCCAAAGGTATAATCTGATTGCCCCTAAATACTTTAACAATATCTGGGTTTGAACTTTTTACCTTTATGGGAATGCCACTTGTCGTACGGATCCCCTGCAAAACTAATGGGCGATGACCACGAGGAGTTACTCGTAATCCACCAGGTTTCCCGACCGCAGGGAATCTAATTTCCTGACGTTGTTTTGATGAAACATTAAAAACCTGAGTAACTGGGGTAGCCGGGTGAACATAAGCACTCCCACTTTGACTGGCAGTAATACTCACATTACCTTCTAGTCCATCAAGCGTGACAATGCCTACTGAATTAACATTCGCGTGCCCATAATTAATAGTAAAGCTAACTGGTAAATTAAAGACCGGATGATTGAGACCCGACGATGTAGCTTTGGCAACTAATAAGAAGGCTGGATCGTCTCGAACTTTTTCTGGAATAAGTTCAAAATCGATAACTTGATCATCTTTCACTCCAGGGTGAATAACAGTAAGAATTCTGCTTACAGGTTCTGCAGGGTGGTATCGATCGTCTCCTAACTGTAAAGCAGTAATCGTCGTGGCCCCTTTTCCAACAATGGTAACCACCCCACCGACAACAAGAGCTACTGCTGGGTTGGAAGAAATATAAGTAATCGGAAGTCCTGATGATGAAACCGCTTTTAATGGAAATGAGTTGTCACCAAGAGCCTTATCAACAAGAGGAGGGAAAATGATTGTTTGATCACCGCCAAACACTGGAGGTATCTCTGAGTAAGGGTGTATGTCTTCGAGTACATCGGTTAAGCCCCATTTGTGTGCCAAATACCCTTCGATTTTCTGGCGATTCACTGAATTCACAGGTTTGTCATAAACTAAGACCTCTGCTATTTCACCAGTAAAAGCTTCCCCAAGCATATCAAAGGCAGTGGAAGAAGCACCGGGCGTTCCCGGTTCAATAAGATCGGCAACTTTACCGTTTACCCAAAGAGTCTGGCTATCGGTTACTACCCTCAAGCTACTTACAGACCAGCTTGATGCATTTACATCTGAAATAATTTCAACTCCACTCGCATTGTCCTCCAATCCAAAAAATCCATCCCTATGCACAGTCGATAAGCTACCGCCTAAAACCTTGGGCTGATTCGCTCCATTATCTTCAACAATATGTTTATGAACTATGAAAATATATTCCGGATTAGAAAGGGCATTCTTAATCTCAAGTTTCTCTCCGGAACTTGAATCAAATGAAACCACTGGCTTAAAGTTGAGGCTATTGGGTAACCAGCGAGGCATAATGTCAGTTAATCCTTGAATTGGATTATTCGTATTTCCGGATTTATCAGACCACATACTCACTCTATCCTCCCCCAAAGTTCTTATGAAATCATATATATCATCAGGAGTTTCATCTCCGTTTATATCATTGGCGTCAAACCATAGTTTGAGACCGGGTGCTGAATCCGAAAACAAGTTTCCGTACCCGATGGTGAAGTTCTGGTCTTCGGGTTCTGCCTCATCAAACCTTCTGTCTCCCATCTGCAAAGCAGTGATGGTTACTAAGCCCGGTGAATGAACAAATACTTTGCCATTTGAAACTGTTGCTTTAGACGGATCGGATGTGGCAAACTGCAAAGGTAGACCAGATGAGCTATTTGCATCTAAGCTAAACGGGAAATCACCTACCGAATGATCTACAATTTCACTAAAAGTAATAAATTGGGGTGCTTTTACCACAGTCAAATAATTATCAACAGGAATCGCAGGACCATATATTTCATTTCCGTCCTGAAGAGCTGTTATTCTCGTTGTACCCGCTCCTAAAATCTGAATTTGCCTAAAATCCCCACCTCCATCTCCATAAATTTGGGCAATTTCACTTTGATTTAAATTGTCACCGTATATCCTAACATCGTCGATTAACCCTGCAAAAGGATTTACCGATCCAGCAATAGTCATTGGTGAGTACCTTTTACTTAATGGAAAACCAGAGACCGTAACTCCAGAAAGTTTACCCGATCGGTTTCCATCAATAAAAAGCTCAACTGTTCTATTTGACTCATTTGAATCATCAAACACAACTGCTACGTGCCTCCATACATCTTGCTTCAAACCAGTCCCCTCACTGACAAGCGAAACAGTTGATGAGTTTCCATCTGTATGAAAATCAAATGAGATCGATGCATTTCCCTCTAATTTCTTGAGGGAAAATACATTCATTTGAGCAAAACCAGATTTACTCATAATTAATGATTCTGATCCATTAACATCTGTCGTATTGAGCCACATACTCAAAGTAAATGATTCAACTAAAGGTACGCTACCAACTTCGATTTTTCCATTTGGAGTGCCAAGAGTGAGGCCATTTCCAAACTTTGCTTTTGTCCAAGCCTTAGATACCCCAATGACAGGAAGGTCGATTAAAGTACCATTGTAATTACCCTGACTGTCTTTTGCCGCAGCGTATAAATCCTCATCCAGCTTCCAATGAGCAAGTAAAGCATCTTCACGAGTAACAAGAATCCTAGCAACAGATTCGTTCTCCAAGGAATAAACAATAGGCAGTTGTGTGAGCTCACCATTTAGTTGTTTAGAATATCCAATAAGGGTAAGCCATTCAGTAACGGCTGAAACACTTGAAAGGTTTTGGTCAAAAACGATTTCATTCTGAATCTTATCTGAGACTGTCAAAACTCCGTCCAAATAAGTCGCAAAATATTTTTCCGAGATAACTCCTTGTCCAGATAGGGTATAAAAACCACTACCTGTCGGATTAGATGGGCTGCCATCAACTACAGGAACTTTTACAAAAACTGACTGAATTAAATCACTTTCATTATCATCGTTGGCAAATCCTGAGATTTGATAGGAGAAAGAAGGGTTTTGCTCGGTTGTTTTCCTGAATTGATTATCAACAGAAACCGTAAGCTCTTTTTTCATGATTTGAATATCAATAAAAATAGGCTCAGC
>JABGWZ010000144.1 GCA_018675995.1 Opitutia bacterium
CAGAGGGTTATGAATCCCATATATTTGCTAAGGATTTTAAAGGGCAATGGATTCGGGTAGTGACCGACAAAAGTTGTCAGTCATCCATTTCCTTTCAGTTCTCAGATAATGGCTATCGCAATTCGGCTCAAGAAGATAAATTGTTTCAATCAATTGCGGATTATGATGAAGGCAACCTTAGCTCTGCCCTACTCTTTCCGAACGCTCATAACCGCCATCTTTCCGTACTCAGTTCAAATGGAAAAGCTTACGATTTTGATCATGTCACCTTTGCATACAAACCTTTACAGAACGAACCTGTGGCCAACGAATGTATGAGTCCGGGAGCCTTAAAAGGATGGGGGTCCAAGTTAAATAAAAAAGAAATGAGTGAAAAAACCTTACGCGAATTTCTTACGCCTGAAATGGAATTTTCTATGGATGAGGCGTCCGTCATTTTAATCAGCAAAGAAAATCGTTCAATCGTTGGACAAAAGGGGAACCGTACCGTTCTTCGCTTACCCAAAGGGCCTTCGGCTTATAACAAGCCTTTTTCCTCCGGGCATCCGAGAATGCATCGAGAAGTTGAATCTGAGCGAATGCTGGCCAATATTCACGGAACATTTTACGAAGTCCCCTTTTGGATTGTGGGTCAGGCTCCTCTCTACACCAAGATGCGTCCAGTCTGCACTCACCATAAACAAATCTCGGATTTTACCACTTGGAATGGGTTACTTGTACTGTCAGGTCTGAAAACCAATGCTTCTCCATCTACCCGAATATTTAATTCCCCAGACGGAAAAACATCCCTTTGGTTTGGTGGTATTGATGATCTGTGGGAGTTCGGTAAGCCAGTCGGAGTTGGCGGTCCCTGGAAAAATACAAAGGTTAAAGCGAATGAACCATCGGACCCCTACTTGATGACTGGGTATGATCAAAAAACATTAATCCTAGAATCAAATAAGGATTGTAAAATCACAGCCGAAATAGACATTGATCACTGGACAGGGTTTCACCCCTACAAAACCTTCAATCTTAAAGCAGGAAAGAAGATAACCTTTAAATTCCCCGATGGGTTTGCCACTCACTGGATTCGATTCAAATCGGATAAGGAAATTCAATCAACAGCTCAACTTATTTACCAATGAACGATAAGATTAACTTCCTCCTTTTGGCACTTTTTGCCCTGTCAGCTTCAGCAAAACAAAATGTTGTATTCATCTTAGCTGACGATATGAGTCGCGATACATGGGGTGCCTACGGCGGACAAGACTGCAAAACTCCAAATATCGATCAATTAGCTAAGGATGGCATACGCTTTGATCGTGCCTATTGTACGGTAGCCATGTGTGCACCCTTCAGGCAGGAACTTTACACCGGAAGATCCCCCTGGAGAACCGGGACTTTGCCAAATCATTCCAAATCAGTTTCCGGAACCAAAAGTATCGTACATTACTTAAAACCACTCGGCTACCGGGTTGCTTTACTCGGCAAATCCCATGTCGGACCAAATGAATGCTATCCATTTGAGCGCCTAGGAGATGTAAGCAAGCGAGAGGATGCCAACCCCGAGACCATGGATAAGGCAAAAGCATTTTTAGATGACTGTAAGAAAACAAAAAATCCCTTTTGCTTATTTATCGGCTCTCATGATTCTCATGCTCCATTCACCACAGGAGACCCTTCAGCCTATGATGCCCAAAAAATCAAAGTCCCACCCTATTGGGTTGATACGCCAGAACTGAGAGAGGTCATGATTCAATACTATGCGGAAATCACCAACTTTGACCGCTTAGTGGGAATGATGCGAAAGGAACTGGAAAAAAGAAATCTATGGAAAAATACCATTTTTATGGTCTGCAGCGAACAGGGAACACAACTTCCCTTTGCCAAGTGGACTTGCTATGATAACGGCTTACACACCGGTTTGGTCGCTCATTGGCCAAGTCGAGCAAAGCCCGGATCAGTCATAAAAGAACTAATCTCCACTGCTGACATAACACCTAGTTTAGTCAATGAATTGGGAGGCAAACTTCAAAAAGGCACCGTGGATGGAAAAAGCTTCCTCGATTTACTAGCAAACAAGAACGAACCCATTCATCAATATGTGTACGGTGCGTTTACCAATTGCCGGATCATTGATAACCGCGAGCGTATCTACCCTATCCGTTCCATACGAAATAAAAGATACTCCCTGATTTATAACCCTAATCATGAATCAAAGACTTCAAATGTGACACTTACCCAAGCTCTAAAGATGATTGAGGACTCAACAACGAAACCTAAAGAACTCAATCCGACTGGTTCTTGGGTGGCAAAGGCGAGTAAAAGTAAAAATGAACAGGAACTCGTTCATAAATTGCATAACCGCGACGAGTTCGAATTGTACGACTTACAAAAAGATCCATTTGAAATGGAAAATGTAGCGGGCGATCCAAATTGCCAAAAGATTCAAATGAAACTTAAAAATGCCTTAATGGCCAAATTAAAAGCATTGGGCGACAGGGATCCAATATCTACAGAGAAGGGATTTGTTTCAACTGTCTCCAAAAAAGGTAAGAAGAATTAATAGGACTTAATCCAGTCTACCAGTAATTTGAAAGGGCCGTCCTTCTTATCATAAATCATAAATTCAATACTGCGAATCTTGGATTTAAGGAGTGGATGCTCAGCTTTGGATAGCGGCCTGCCCCTCCAGGTTACATCCATATTATCAAATGGTACCTTCGCTTCCTGCCAACCATTTCCAGTAGTAAAATTTGAGCGATAAGAAACAGACTTTCCTTCCAAGCGAACGCCTAGTTTAAAAGTACGACCATCACCTTTAAACTTTATATGTAAGCCTTCTTTTTCTCCCAAACCAAAATCAGAGGGCTTAGTTCGAATGGAAGAAAACCCACCCCCATTTGTATTAGTATTTCCAGAAAAGAGTAAGCACTTCTTTTTAAAGGAAAATCCTCCTTCTGAACGCCCCCCCATTACATTGTCATTAACGACAATCCAATTTTGTTTTGGAGCATTATTAGCAAAATCAAAAAGTAAGCTGCCATTATCCATTTCTTTCTTCTTTTTGTTAATTCCGTAAGTCTCGGGAGCAATGGAAAAATAAGTAAGAGGTATTAAACAAAATATTAAAGTTAAATTTAAGGATAAGTAATTCATATAATTAAATTACCTTTAATATGCTTCCAGTCAAGGTAAGCACATTTGAATTACCAAAGGATTGAAACTGGGTATTTACCTAACTCTTCCTCATTCGATAATAAATACATATCTTCTGCCAGTGCTGTTGCTGCGAGAATTCGGTCAATCGCATCGTCATGGTGATAGGGAAGTTCAGCAAGTCGATAACAATACTCACGGGTCATTCCAATCGATTTAATATTCCAAATTTTCACCTGCTCCTTCACCCATCTCCTCGGAGTACCGGGCATTTCTAGACTGCCATCATTGTACTTTAGAGAGAGTTCAAGAACGGATGCATCACTTAAATAAAATTCATTCCCTTGATCTGAAAGAACCTCACTGGCCAGTCTACTTAATTTAGATGGCTCAGA
>JABGWZ010000103.1 GCA_018675995.1 Opitutia bacterium
ATCCTTGGTTTATTTTTTTGGGAGAGTTATTGAAACCGAGAAGGCTGTTAGGAAAGCATGAGAATACCCCCATTATTTTTTTGCTACCACGGTAAGGGTGACCGGGTAATCTTTGTCACGGAAGTTTATCTCTTCTGTAGTTAGTTTTTCAGCAGGAATGCCCTGAATAAAACAGGTTGCTGAGAGGCAGTTCCCAAAGGATTCAATCTCTAATTGATTTTCTTGGAATGCCTCTTTAAAAAGCCTTGCAAGCGATAAGTGAGTAAATCGCCAATAGTCTCCCCACCTATCCATATCAAAGCGTGAGATTTGACTGATGCATGGATTAGTAGCAAGGACACATCCTTTGGGTTTCAGCATCTTGTAAATATTGGAAATTGCTGAGCTCAAATCGAATATGAATGGAAGGGTTTGTGTCATTATTATGCAGTCGAATGAATTTTCGGGAATACCCATTCCACTCTCCAAATTTCCTTGGATACATCCTTCTTTTTCTTCGACATTTAAAATTGTTAGGTTGATACCTTGATTTGCATATTTGGTTGAATAACTATCTTCCCCAATTTCTAAAACCTTTCCTTTAATAAGTTGTCGGTGTTTATGGAGAAAGTTTTCAATGTAATATCGGTCAACAGGTGTACCCAAATTGAAACCAAAATCACGATCAATTGGACTTAAAGATCTCAACGATCCGAACCTAATTTTCTTAATCAAAAAAGAAGTATAAAGGAAAGTTTTTAGCCTTCTAATTCTTCCAGGCATGTATGTTGACTTGCAGATCCATTAGTTCGTTCGAAGAATAAGTAAATGGTCGATTTCTCGGCTTTGCAGAGTCGAGAAAATAGCGAAACCCATTTATCTCTAAAAGCCTCAGGATTTGACTTAAATTTTGCTTTTTATTTTTGAAAGAATGATATTCGATGAAAATGTTACATACATTATGAAGGTTTTTCGCACAGGATTGAAGAACATCTAATTCATGCCCTTCAATATCCATTTTGAGCATGTCCACCCTTTTTCTTAAAAACTGGTTCAGGGATACGGCATCTACGAAAATGTCAGTGGTTTGATTGGCAACCTTTCCTCCGTCTGCCCCATCTGATAAGAAGGGTAACCTGGAGTTGGATGTCCAAACTGCTTTTGGGATGACATCAATATCAGAAAAAGAGTTGGATTCTAAATTTAGAGACAAATAACTGAGTAATTCAGGATCTGGTTCAAAAGCTAGGATTTCAGAATTTGGAAAAAGGTGTTTAAAATAAACTACGCTTAATCCTATGTTACTGCCGCAGTCTATAATGAGAGGTGATGGAGAATTAGATTTGAAAAAGTAGCTTTCCTTATTCCATATTTCCTCACGCATAGATAGAAACGATTGTGCATCAGGAAAAGAAAAATTGTAGTTACCTATCTTAGAATTGTTTTTAGTGAATCTGGGAAGGGATCGGATCATTCTTTCATGTCTAATATCCGAGTCATAGGTGCATTTTACAGACTCTATGAAACGGTTATTAAAAACTTTTCGAATTAAAGAAGATCCAATCAAGTCGATAATTTTTGGCGAACTTTTCCGACCAATATACGCAAGGGAGAAATGTACTTGTTTAAGAGACTGCTGAGTATGTTGCCTGAAAAATCATAGAGTAATAGCCAAAGCCCAATCAAGAAAATGGGGAACGACAGAATAGTCGATACTGGTGAATCGGTTTTATTTTTGCTAGTCTTAAAAGTCAGTTCCATGTTGTAATTCTTTAATCCCCAACTCTCAGAGTTTACCATGTAACTTAGGTTTTCAGTAATGACCGGATTTTTCTTCCGAGGAGTAGCGGTACCATTGCGGTCTTTGTACTCTACCAAATTTGAATAATGCTCCAAATGGTAAAACTGATGGCCAACGAATTTACTGAATTCCACTATTTTGTGCTTTTGTCCCAGTCGAAGTGCAAGATCTCCCTCCATCCACCCCCAATAAATCAGTCTTTCATCATATCCTTGAGTTGCCTTCCATATGTCTCGATGAAATATCATGATTCCAACCGGACTCCACCAAAATGCTCTACCCCATTCCTTGGCCGATTCTACTTTAAATAATTTGGAAAAACATTTGATAAAAGAGCAAATAAGAGGAAGAGGAAGAGATAGGCGACTTATTCGGTAGGGAACACTTTTTCGCTCAACAAAAAGAAATGAATCAGTCAAATCCAATTCATCCGATGGATTGTTTTTGTGCAATCGCTCGAATTTGCGGAAAAAATCGGGTCCTACTACTGTATCGTTATCAATTCTTCCAATGTATTGACCAGTCGCCCTTCGGGCAGCGGCATTAAGTGCAAT
>JABGWZ010000180.1 GCA_018675995.1 Opitutia bacterium
CCCCCGAGACACGATGGATTGCCGCGTCCCTCGCTCCGCTACCTCCTCGCAATGACAATATCAAAATTAGTCGACTATACGGTTTGATTTTTTATCTTTGGTTAATGTCTTGGACCAAGAAAGCATACTGCACTTACCTACTTGCCAATCGAAAAAACGGTACGGTTTATGTGGGTGTAAGTGGAAATCTTTCCAAGCGCATGCTTGAACATAAGAATGGAACGAACGAAGGTTTTTCCAAGAAATATAGTCTTAAGAAATTGGTATATTTTGAGTCGTTCGAGGTGGTGGAAAATGCAATCAAACGAGAAAAGCAATTAAAGGCGGGTAAGCGTTCCACTAAAATTCGGCTAATCGAAAAAGATAATCCAAATTGGGATGATCTAAGTGCTGATTGGTGATTCTGAATTGTTTTACTCACCCTTGTCATCGCGAGGGCGAAGCCCGTGGCGATCCACTGTGATCCAGCAAGGGAAGAGACAAGTCGTACGTGTAGTGCGAGACACGATGGATTGCCGCGTCGGTCACTTGCGTTCCCTACTCGCAATGACAAAGTTGTGTTTCCCACTATTCTCTCTCGTACCTTGTCATCGCGAGGGCTGAAAGCCCGTGGCGATCCACCGTGAACCAGCAAGCGAAGAGACAAACCCGCCCGCGTCCCTCGAGTCACCATGGATTGCCGCGTCCCTCGGTTCGCTCACTCCTCGCAATGACAAAGTGTTGGGTTACCAACTATAACAGGCGAGGGCTTCGAGTTCGCGCACGAATATCTGGTTACCGGTCACGGCAAGGTGTGCCCAGGAGGGGGATTCTGAAATTTTTCGACTTTCTTTAATCACAAATTTTTCCGGATTTGGATCAATCAGGAAGAGTGTACCGTCTTCATCGAGGGCGAGGATTTCTTTACCATTTGAAACCATGGACATGTACTTGCCGAAAGATTCACTGCTTATCCACTTGGTTTCTCCGTTTTTAATATCGAGGCAGGTTATTCTTTGTTTTCGAAGGTGAATGTAGCAATACCCATCCAATATAATCGGGCCGGACATGTAGCCTTCCTGCTTGTTTTCCCAGTTCTGTTCAATGCTTTGTTTTTTGCCCACTTTTTGAATGTCAAATAGCAGGGACTTCCCACCGTAACTACTGGTGAAAATTTGATTATTTAAAACACTTGGTGTTAGAATATTCATTCCCCGAAATGCTTTAATTGGTTTGGACCATAGTTTCTTGCCGAATTCCGGATCCACTCCAGTTAGCTCGGTCCGTGTTTGTACCACCACT
The DNA here is from genome assembly GCA_018675995.1 of Opitutia bacterium. GTDB lineage: Bacteria > Verrucomicrobiota > Verrucomicrobiia > Opitutales > Seribacteraceae > Seribacter. The sequence goes on from JABGWZ010000180.1 coordinate 1,282, forward strand.
TGTTTTTTTCCATTTAGGGTATCGATAATTGGTGAGGAAAAAGCACTGCCAAACATACCCCCTTTATCAACCAGGGAACGCCAAATAGACTTACCGGTTTTTTTATTGAGTTTTACAATTCCGGCACCTGCTTGGATGTATAAATATTCACCTTCAATCAAGGGTGAACAAACCATACCAAATGCAGGGAGTGGTGTTTTGTAACGCTCCACGAAATCGACTGTCCAATTAACCTCTCCGGTTTTTGCATTTAGGGAATGAAGCACATCTCTCATTCCACAGACATATAAATTTTCTCCATCGTAGGCTGGGGTCGACCGGATCCAGCTTCCGTTTTTCGCGGCAAAGAATGGAACTTTCATTTTCCCTTCCCACTTGCTTGACCAAACAAGTTTTCCATCTGACCGATTATATGCGTGGGTTTTTTCATTACCTTCCACTGATTCGGTTGTAAAAACGAAGTCATGGGAAACTACGGGACCGGAATATCCTTTCCCCAATTCCACACGCCAGTTTTCGGCTAGGTAAGACGAGCTAATATTAGCCGGCCATGGAGCATCCTTGGGTATAATACCATCGCGGTTAGGGCCACGCCATTGTGCCCAGCTCAAGGAATGGTTGGATTCATGCTCCGCTAATACATCATTTAGGAAAAGAAAAAAAATTAGTAGGGCGGGCATTAAAGATTTCATGGCTTTTGAAAAAGATAATGACTGACCCACCATTCCTGTCCATTCCGAAATCGGAAGGTTTCCGCACAGGCGAGAAAGAAAATACGCCAGCGATGATAGGTTCGATGGGCTTCGGCCATGGAGAGATCAAGATGAAAAAGTTTGAGGATGTCTTCACGATGTTGATCGATGTTACGCAGCCAGTCCTCGGAAGTTTTTGCATAGTGAGTCCCCGCCCAACGCCAGCGGTGTTCGAGTTCGAGTTTACCGGAGATACGCAGAAAAAGTTCATCCGCGGGCATGGTGCCTCCGCTAAAGAAGTGCTTGGACATCCAATCGTCTTCTCCTTCCACCTCAAAGGGGTAGGAGGTGGAACGGTGGCAAAAGACATGGGTGAATAGTTTACCACCCGTTTTAAGCCAGCCATGAATCCGGTTGAATAATTCACGATGATTTCGTACATGTTCGAACATTTCCACGGAGACCACCCGGTCGAAAGTGGAATCAGTTTCAAAACCGTTTATGTCCTCGGTGTAAACGGTAAGGTTTTCGAGGCCCCGCTTTCTTGCCTGTCCCATAATATATTCGCGCTGGGAATTGGAATTTGAAATAGAGGTAATTTTTGACTTGGGGAAGTGTTTAGCCATCCAAAGAGAGAGGGAACCCCAGCCACAGCCCAGTTCCAAAATATCCTGACCATTTTCCAGGTTGGCATGTTCACAGGTCAGTGCGAGAGCACGATCTTCCGCTTGGTCGAGGGAATTATTTATGGAGTCGTAGTAGCAACTGCTATACTTAAAGTTTTTTCCGAGGGCGTAGTGGTAAAATTCTGCCGGTACTTCGTAGTGTTGTTGATTGGCTTTTTCGGTAAGTACAGCCATGGGAGAGGCATCAGAATCATCAATATATTTTTCCGCCAGTTTGGCATTGGCTTCGCAGTCATCTGTTAAGCATTGTTTTAATCTTTTTTTGCAAAGATTCCGAATGCCCGCCCGGACCAGGAAGTCGGGCACCAGTCCGCGTTCAGCAAGATCGATAAGAAAATTGGTCAGGCTCATTTTTTTAATTTTGATTTTTCGGGAACCCCGGAAAAAAAGAATTGGTTTGTTGGATGTAAGATTTGTATTTCTCTCCGCTTGCTTCCAATTTCCTTGCTTCCACGAACGGAACACCGGTGATTTTGCTGAGGAAAATATATAGAATTACCGGAATTAATAGGAGCCATGGTCCAAGGGGGGCTTGCCATCCAATAAATATATAGCCAATCCAAAGGATCCATTCGAAAAAATAATTGGGATGGCGGGAATATTTCCAGAGTCCGGTATTACATACATCCGCCCGTGTACGGTTTGGCTGGGATTTAAATATTTTCAACTGTTTATCAGCGATGTGAACACCACAAAATCCAATTAACCAGATAATTAAACCGAAATGATCAAGGGTATTTACCGGATTTGGATTCTTTACCAGAACAAGAAACGGAGAGGCAAATAAGACCACCCAGAATGCCTGTACCTGGAAAAAGACGAAGAACCCAAAGTTTGCTTTTTTTCCCATGTATTCACGCAGGTAGGCATAGCGAGCATCCTCCGGTTTCCCGAGGCATCTTTTGAGCAGGTGGGTGCCCAGTCGAATAGACCAGGTCAGGAGCAGGGCTTTGAGTAAAGCCATTCTTGCCGGGTCGGTATTCTCATCGGCCAAAACCAGGTAGATAAATCCAAGCACTCCCACACCGTAGCCCCAGAGAACATCAACATAGGATGTGTTTTTGATTACCAAGGCGTGAACCCAGGCAAATGCCATCACTAAAGAAGCACCCAGTTGGCCGTAAAGAAGAAGTTCAAGCGTACTCATTCGGGTAATGGAAATTTGAGATGTAGGTAGCGTAGGACGAGGCCGGCAATAGCCCACTCCACGGCCACGCCAAGGTGGGACTGAAGGTCAACACTAAGGGTAAGCACACCAAGCTTTTGCCCGGAGTAATACGCAACCACACCACCAGCTGACAAGCCAATGAGTGATCGCCAGCAATGATCGAGAAACCAGGTGAAGAGTGGTCTGAGCATAAGCCCAAAATTAAGCCACAGGGCAACCATCCAGAGCGGAGTACCGAAAAAGGATGGGTAAGGTTCAAAGGAAAGCAGGCCA
>JABGWZ010000127.1 GCA_018675995.1 Opitutia bacterium
AACCCATTGTACGCAAAAACAATCGGGATAGCCACACAAAGTGCGGCAACTGTAGTCAGTAAAGCACCTGAAACCCCAGGTGCGAGATGCTCAATGGTGGCTCCTCCGCTTTCCATAGTTCCAAATGCATCCATTACACCCCATACCGTTCCAAGCAATCCTAGAAATGGTGCACCTGAGACTATCGTGGCTAACCAGTACATTCTGTCCTCATATTGTTCTCCCATTTCGGCTAAGGCACGCTTAATTGCGTTTTCAACATAATTCATGCGAACCGCACCGCCCTGACTTGACTTTCTAGCCGCTGCCATAGCCCGCGAACAGATATGAAGATACGGGCTCCCCTCCCCTGCAAAAAGAGCATTATCGTAATCATAAACACTTGGCAGATCATTGAGTTTCTTTTCATCCCTGGCGTTATTTATCTTCGCTTTCTTTAGGATGTTGTACTTGCTAAACATAAGAGCCAACGCATAGCAATTCATGATCACAAGCACAAAAATCACAACCTGACCTGCCAGGTTTGAATCCGCAAAATAATCCAGCACGTTCGCTCCACCAATTACAGGGGTCAATTGACTCCCAAAAATAAATAAATTAAAATCAGTCATTTTCCTTAAGTTTTTTACACTACATTTTTATATTTACGCTGAAATTCTTGAGATCAACTAAATTCTAAGCTTGATCAATAAAAAAGGAATAAATTTCGATTAAGTTTGCCCCCTTGAATAAAGAAATTTAATCAAAGGTTCACATGCAAGTTTCAAAAGACATTATTGACGAACTTAACCAAAAATCATTCAACCCAGCTGGAATGAACTCAGTAGTTGGATTAGATGGCTTTGTTGATAAAATCGTTACTCCTGTAGATAAAAGACACGGGCTAAATGATAACTTCGACCCGATTGATACAATAGATGCCCTTGGTTCACGTATTTCTGCAGCAGCTGGAAAAAGTGCCAATATAGAACTTTTTCCCAGGTTTGACAAACTCGGAGGAAATGGGCCTATCATGGCTAACGCTCATCTTTCTCTCGGGTTAAATGTTCGATATGTAGGTGCACTTGGGCATCCTACAATTGATCCGGTATTCAAAGATTTTGCCAACAAAACAAACGCTGTATCTCTTACTAATCCTGGAATTACGACCGCACTAGAATTCAAAGATGGAAAGCTCATGCTGGGAAACACAAGTAGTCTTGAGGAAATCGACTACAGCAGAATCTTAAGCGTTGCAGGTGAAGGTGCTTTCATTGACATGCTCGCAAAAGCAAAGATTGTTTCAATTGTTAACTGGACCATGATTCCGAAAATGACTTCAATCTTATTGGAGATTGTTGAACGTATTATGCCTAATCTACCTCCGGCAGATACACGGAATTTCTTTTTCGACCTCACCGACCCAGCAAAAAGGTCTACCGAAGACTTGCGTGAAGTACTTCAGGTTATTTCAAGATATCAAGCACATGCTGAGGTCACATTGGGTTTAAACTACAATGAATCACTGCAGGTGTGCCAAACCCTTGGCCTACAGGAGGGTGATAAAGACAAAGATTCCCTATGCCGCATCGCTACTGATATTCGCAGGAAATTGGGAATTTCATGCGTTGTTGTTCACCCGACAGAATCAGCATCCTGTGCCACAAAAGACGGTTCATGGTGGAGCGAAGGGCCTTTCACGGAAAACCCAAAAATTACCACTGGTGCGGGCGATCATTTTAATGCAGGCTTCACATCTGCTCGATTGAGCGGTCTTTCTCCGCTTACATCCTTAGCACTTGCTACCTGCACATCTGGCCACTATGTACGAACTGCGCAAAGCCCATCAACCTCACAGGTCATATCTCTACTAAAAGAGGTCGGACAGATCAATTCATGAGTCACGAAACTGGAATATTAATATCCTTCGAAGGATCTGAGGGATGCGGAAAATCTACGCAAATTCGCTTATTAGCGGATCGTCTTGAGGACATTGACCACAGGGATGTGGTTGTGACCAGAGAACCGGGTGGAACCCTGATTGGCGAGGATATCAGACATCTATTAATGCATGCTGACTCCTCCCAGCAAATTCTACCCGAAACCGAACTTCTGCTGTTCGCAGCCAGTCGTGCACAACTTGTTCGCGAACTAATTTTACCTGCAATTACAGAAGGGAAAATTGTTTTATGTGACCGATTTCTTGATTCGACCACAGTGTATCAAGGGGTTGCCCGTCAAATTGCTGACGATCCGGTTACCCAAATCAACTCATTTGCTGTAGGTGATGTGGTTCCCGATCTCACAGTTATTCTGGATGTCCCCGCAGAAGTTGGGTTGGAACGGATTAAGCACCGTATATCAGATATGCCTGACCGAATGGAGCAGGAAAATGTAGAGTTTTACGGAAAAGTGAGGGAGGGCTACTTACACCTAGCACGCAGTTTACCCGACCGTTTCTTTGTCGTGGATGGATTAGGAGAACCTGAAGAAATAGAGGTTCTTATTTGGAACGAAATTCACGCCAGGTTCTTCAGCGACGAATAAGCAAGTTTTTTCATGTCGAAAACTTTGAACAGCAAGGTCGAAAAACTGCAAGCTGAGTTTTCCTCCGATACCCTGCATCACGCCTTACTTTTTCAAGGTGACCAAATCCAACAAATTGAACACGGAGCTCTGACACTCATTCGTTCGATTCTGGGAATGGGTCAGGATCAAAATGAACACCCCGATCTTTTTCATCTTAGACCTAGCGGGAAGATGAGAATTATTAGTGCTGATGTTACTAGAGAGTTAATCTCTGAACTCAACCGAACATCGAATCAGGGAGGTGCGAAGGTTGCCATAATTCATGAAGCGGACCGAATGCGAAAGGAATCATCCAACGCCTTTCTGAAAACACTTGAAGAACCTCCCCCCGGGACATTTATTATACTTGTAACCACAAGACCCTACTCAATCCTTCCCACCATCAGAAGTCGCTGCCTACAAGTGCGGCTCGAGACAACGGATCGCTCAATACAGGATGAGACATGGTTGGAATGGCTCGACCTTTATAAAAATTGGATCACCAAGTTACTCGACCGGAAAAGCCTCAAGAACGATCGGGTTTCCCCTCTTTTCGCAGCCTACGGCTTAATTGAACGTCTGATAGTAATCAACAAAAGTATTGCCGATCAGGAGTGGAAGAACTTTTCAAAATCGTTACCCGAAGGTGTCGAAGATAAAGAAAAAGATGCAATTGAAACATCAATACGTAAGGGTATTCGTTCCAACTTGATAAGAAGTTTAATAGATTGCTCCAGAAATTTGATTGTGGATTCAAACATACCGATTGACACAGCGGCTGCCAAACTGGCTAAAGTAGTCACCATCGCTGAAAAAATTACCGGTCTACTTGAAGTTAATCTTAAAGATGAAACTGCATTCGAGTATTTCTGGCTTACATCCCTTCGGACATGGAGTGCCAAAGCATAGATTTTTCTGATGGGCACGATTTTTGAGAAGATTATCAATCGGGATATCCCGGCAGAAATTCTTTTTGAAGACGAAATTTGCATCGTTATCCGAGACATAGAACCGCAGGCACCAGTCCACTGCCTTGTCATTCCAAAAAAGAAAATTGAGAGAATTTCATTAAGTAAGGACTCTGACCAGTCTACTCTTGGGCACCTTTTGCTTATTGCCCGCAAAACCGCTTTTGATGAAAAGTTGGATTCTGGTTTCAGGATCATAATCAACAATGGACATGAAGGTGGCGAAAGTGTCCCTCACTTACATGTCCACCTAATGGGTGGCAGACAAATGAAATGGCCACCGGGTTAAAATGAAAAAATTCAAATCACTCAACCTATTCTATCTTCTTACATTATTTTATACCCTGCCACAAGGCACAGTACTTGGAGACCGAATTGTAACTGCAGATGGCTCAGAAATTAATGGAGAGCTTATTCTTTTTGATGATGGGAATCTTACATTTAAAACAAGGTTTGCCGGTAAAATTAGGATTTCAACCGATCAGATAAGCTCACTCTCCACAGATAATGCCATTTCCATTCGGCTTGATGATAACCGTACTTTTGAGAGTAAAGTCCTTCAGGCGAATAACTCCCAAATCCTCATTGAGGAAAATCAATTAACACCGACCTTTGCAGAAGTCCGCCACCTCTGGCCAAGTGAAAAAGACGACCCCCTACTGGTGATAATGCAAAAAAAAGCAAAGTTATTAGTTATGTCTTGGGAAAACTCACTTGGCTTCGACATGATGGGGGCGTCAGGGAATACTGACAATTTCGGTATCGGTGCCAGACTCGACAGTCAGTATGGGAACAAACTTCGAAAATATGAAATGTACCTGAGCTACAATAACTCGTCGAAAAAAGACCAAACCATTGTCGATGAAACGAAACTTGGCATCGAGTATGATTCACGCTTTTTCGAACAACTCTCGTGGTATGCGAAAACAGACTTAGAAAATGATCAACTTGAAGAAGTTGATCTACGTGCGACCACAGCACTTGGTATTAAATATTCCTGGATTGAAGATAAACCTTACAAGATATCCCTTCGCTCCGGTCTTGCATTTAGATTTGAAGAATATGGTCTTGCAAGCCAAGAGAATGTGGATGCATTGGCAATGGACTTCGGGTTCGAATATGACCACATGATAAAGGATACTCTGAGCCTGAATAGTGACATAACAATAGTTCCCAGTGTCGAAAATTTATCCGACTACCTAATTAGTAAAGATACTGCACTCGTTATACCTCTCGCCAAAAGTTCTGACTGGAATTTACGAACCGGCATCGACGGAACTTACAATTCGACTCCGGTAAAAAACAAAGAGGAATTGGACCTGAAATACTACATGCGGATAATTTACCGCCTGGACTAGCGCCATAGTTGCACGGTTAGTTCTTAAATAACTCTTTAACCGAAAAAAAACCGCTGATCTCCTGGAAGAATCCAACCAGTTGGCACACTAGTAAAAGAACCAATAAAACTCCAATTGTAAGTAGCCAGTTCGAGGATAGGTTTTTATTCATTCAACCACTTCACTTCCACCGACACGGCCACGACTCTTAATCCATTTTAAAGTTTTATCATACTGCATTCCGTCTTTTTGATCCGCAATCGGAAAGTTCAACATTTCCCCGCTCCTATCTGTTTTTAAAAAAATCTTGGTCCGTTTAAAATCGGTATTATTAGTTACACCCTCCTCAATTCCAGAAACTCCGCCCCGGCTCAGGTATGTTTTAATTCGCCCGAAAGCCCTTGATTTTTGACCACTAAATTCATTCTTACGATTAGGTTCATCTGTTATATTAAGATCGTCGCCCCCTTGCTTACTTACTCCAAACCCGACTCTCTTAACTGGCCGAATTAGTTTTCCTTTACCCAATGAAGAGTCAGGATTCTCGAGGAATCCGATCGGTCCATTATCTGTAGTTGGATCATTTCCTTCTGCACTTTTCAGTTGCCCCGAAAAGCCAACTATCTTTTTTGGTTCAGGAGTGGATAGAATTTCCTTTGACTTTAAAACTGCTCCGGCGTTTTCAATATTGTCACCTAAATTGGAAACAGGAATAGTGCGTCCCAATGGCTTTTCATTATCCAACAAACTTGTATCGCCTCTTTTTTTGATTCGGATCCTTGGTTTAACAGGTTTCATTTCTTCTCCTTCCTTCCGGTCAATCCATGGTTCATCAACAACGGGATTAAGTTCGTCACTTTCTTCACTGGGAAGTTTTCCTACTGCATTGTCAGTCGAGAAAAATGAACCTATATCATCCTTGCCCTTTTGGCCAACTGTATCTTCTGGTAAATTCTTCATTTCATGACCAACTCGAGTAAGTGGGGTCTTTTGATTGACTATTTTTAAGCTGGAGGAAATTTCTTCTTTATTTGGTAAAGCTAAATCTTTGATTACTTTCTTACCATTACTTATTGGGTGATCTACGGAACCAGACTTCTTAAAGTGAGCATCAGCCTGTATTTTTGAACTGCTCTCTTTGGCTTCTATCTCACTTAATTCACCTTGAGGAATAGCACTGGAAACATGTTTGCTTTTTTCGGAAGATAATTTGCCCTGTTTAGCCTCTTGTTCAATAGGTTCATCACTTCTGACTTCGGATGGTACAGTTGCACAACCCGTAAAAAAACAGCCTACAATAAAAAGAACCGCTAAAGACAAATAACGATCTTCTTTCACACTTAAAAAGCTAAGGGGTTTCAATCGGAAAAGGGTTTAACGCAGAAACCACAAGATCAATCAGAGAACAAATCGCCACCCCTCCAGACTCGGAGGAATCAAGAGATAAAGCAATCGAACCAACTCGCTGATTCTTTGTTGTGCTCCTCGCTTTGATATTTTCGAATTGGTCAAAGCCAAGGGTTTGGCTCAGGTCAATTCGCTCAATCAGATTACCTACAGTCTGAAAGTCTAACCGCTGCAGGAAAATCTCTACAAACTCACCATAAACTGAATCCATAACCATCGGATTCTCACCGTCTCGGATTTGATCTAACTTACTTGCTATCTTCAGCGCAAAACCTGCATCCAAAACATCCTCATCGTATTCATAAACACCTTCCAGTGAGACTCGATCCATCCCAACCTTTGATTTTACATGAAGGTCAAAACTCAAGAACTCCCGGAATTTCATAAACAGTTCATCCTCGCCATCATTTTTGCTAAAAGAATCGAAAAAGTTTTTCCCCAAAACTGACAAGCCAACATCATAATCATCCCCTCTCAGTTTATTTCCTAACTTCGAGCTCATAATATTTGAATTTTGCCCATAATTGAAGAGTTGGATCATTTCCTCATCCAAAAACTCGGGATCCCTATCATCAGACCACCATGATGATAAAACCACCAAGCATTGATCATCCATACCTAAGGATATATGGGACGATCGATGGTGAAAAGACATAAAGGATGGTAATGTATTCTCCTTAACCCTCCATGCATTACCAATGCTCTTAAGGTTAAGTTTACGCATAATAAAGTCACGAAGTCGCTCAACATTACCAATCGGAATGATTAAACCCCAGACAATATCCTGTTCTCGCTTTTCAATAAATTCCTCCTGAGGAAATTGTAAAAAATACAAAACCCTTCCATGCGGATTTATCCCACACTCCTCAGGTGACCAAGCGAGATTATTCAAAAAAGGAATATTTTCGATAAAATCATCCGATATGATTTTGGATAAGCCAACCTGTTCCATCATTCTCAATCCAGAAAAAGAAAATACCCCAAATGTGTTTTCCGGAATATAGGCAAAGGAACGATCATCGAAACGCTGGGAGGATAGTTTACCCAAAAACGATGACCTCGACTGACTATCCGCTTCCTTTCCCTTGTCCGGAGATAACTGCTCAAAAGCAAACCAAACAAACAAAGCCAAGATTACCAGAATGATGGGTAAATTCCCCCAAGAAAAGAAAGATTTGTCCCCATGCTTTGATTCAGCAGGTTGCTCCGTAGTGCCTTGACCCCGCCCCCTCAGTAAAGATGCGTTGTAGGCAACAACCAGTGTTACTGCCAAAGGATCAAAGACAACCACAAGGATTAGAATAAACCATTTAACAACCCGATTTACTGCCTTGCTCATTGCCTCTTCAATAATAATTGGGTTTTCAGTCTCTTCCGCTTCCGCGATAGATGGGTCAAATGCACGGGCAACAAATTTAAAGGATCCAATATCCGTTGCCCGGATCTTACCTGACAATTCCAGTATCTTTCTTTCAGCCTCTTCTTTCTTAGCAAAAAGCTCGCTCTTTTTCGCTTCCAGTTCCTCCGAACTCTCGGGCCCAAAAACAGAACCTGTCTCACTTAATGCTGTAATTTTCCTACTCGCCTCTGCAATCTCACTTTCAAGAGATTTGATCCTTTCATCGACCGATGCCCTTGCTTGTTGAAGGTTTTCCAAAGCTGTTTTTACATTATCAGCCTGTTGAGCTCCTCCGGTGGTTAAGGAAGTTATTTTAGTATTTGCCTCAGAAATTTCGTTCTGTGCCTGAACAATTCTTTCGTCTAATGATTGGTACCTTTTATCAAGATCGTCTCTTGCTTTTTGCATAGCAGCTGAAATTGATGCTAAGCTATCCCGTAATCCCTCCCGCTCAACTGACTGAGTTTTTAATAATTCAGCCGCTTTTTTAAGACCATCTTCTTTTAAGAATCCACCTGCCCCCTTATCCTGGTATACTTTAACCGCTGCATCCAATTGGCTTATTCGTTCATTGATTTTGCCTTCTTTGGCAAGTTCCAAGCTAATCCTCTCATCAATTTCTTCTTTGTATGGTATCTTTTGACTTTCAAGGGAGGCAACATCCGTACGCCTTGAGTCAATAAAAGCCTCTATTCTTATTTTCTCCTCTTCACGACGTTCTCTTTCGCCAATAATCATCTGATCCGTTTCCTCAACAAGCCTTGCTTTTGCCATCTCTGCCGATGCCACATCCTTTCTTCGCTCTTCAATATAACTCTCCAACCTGTCCCGCTCGACTGATTGCTTCTCTTCTCGTAAAATAGAACCCTTTTTCCCTGAATCATTGTATGCATCGACCATCCGGTCATAATCAACTTGTTGCCTCTGTAAGCTGACAATCTCTTTTTCGTACCCCTCTACCTGATTAAGCGTTTGCTCAAAAGCTTGAGATAAGTATCCGTAAATTCCCGCTGAAGTTATCCCTATTAAAAGAACCACGGCAAACAACAAATAAGTGCGTAAAGTTCTATTACAAGTATGCCAGTTTCGGTAAAGAAAAGACGCTGCAACAAGTTTCCCAAACTCAAGGCTCGAAGCCATGATAATAATTGGGATAGTGAAAGAACTCACCGCGCCAAAAGTCAGAGCTATTCCACGAACGCTGAAATAGGCGGCACAACCTGCAATAAACAATGCTGCCCCCCCAATAACCAGCGTAAACAAATTCATAAAACACTTATCACATGAGAATTATAAAAGGAAAAGAGGAAGTTGTTCCCAAAAGCAATATTTATTCACGATTGTCTCTTTTCCGTTTTCATTCTTATTAAAATCCTTTTTGGTTTAAGTCGGATGGATTTTCACAATTACTTCACCGCCATAGACTGGTTAGTGGTCTTCGGATACCTTTTTGCAACCACCTTGGTCGGGCACTTCCTCAAAGGAAAACAATCCACCATTAAAGATTTTTTTCTGGGTGGCAGATCACTCCCCTGGCTTGCAGTTAGTGGTTCTATCATAGCCACCGAAATAAGTGGGGTTACATTTATCGGTGTACCCGGCATGGTCTATGCCGCAGGTGGAAACTTTACCTACCTGCAATGGGGGATCGGGTCGATTATTGCCCGTATTATAGTCGGTTACTTTTTTGTCCGGGTATTTTATGAGAGAGAAATTTACAGTCCCTATGATTATATCGGTAACCAACTTGGAGAAGGAGCAAAAAGACTCGCCACGCTAATTTTTCAAATCGGAGGAATTCTAGGGCAAAGCGTCCGCGTGCTCGTCGCCGCACTTGCTCTTAAAGTGGTTACTCCACTCGAATTCCACGAGTGCATTTGGATTATTGGCTTATTTGCAGTTGGCTGGACTCTTATGGGGGGCATGAGAACAGTCATCTGGACCGATGTAATGCAATTCTTTCTTTTTGTTGGTGCTGGCTTATTTTCACTAGGTTGGATTGTTTCCTCTCTCGATAACGGGTGGAGCACACTGATGGATGTTTCTGGAGAAGCTGGTAAATTTACCTTTCTAAACTTAACTAGCGACCCAGCAGTCGGCTTTACCCTTTGGGTTGCGATCATTGCTGTTCCTTTCCAAAACCTAAGCGCCTTTGGAGTTGATCAGTTAAACGCACAACGGATGTTTTGCTGCCGAGATGCCTCAGACGCCCGCAAAGCAATGATAACCAGTTCAGCGGCATTATTACTTACGACCCTTATGCTTTTTGTCGGTGCTGGTCTTTTTGCTTATTATGAACCGCTCCGAATTGGCGGTTCAGAACCGGCTATTTTTTCCAAGGACAGTAACTATATTTTTCCCGTTTGGATTGTCACCGAACTCCCAGTCGGACTACGGGGCTTAATATTGGCCGGTATCTTTGCTGCTGCCATTTCGAGCTTGGATTCTATTCTTGCGGCTCTTTCTCAGACCACTCTTTCTCTATTTCGAAAACCTGGAAACGATAAAAAACAGGTAAAGAAAGACTTATTCAATTCCCGACTGCTCGTTCTCTTTTGGGGGATCGCACTTTCTCTTTTTGCGATCGAACTCGATTCACTTCGGGGCAAAGTGAATGTAGTTGTGCTTGCTTTTGGAATGGTATCATACACCACGGGTCCGATGCTGGGAATGTTTTTTGCCTCATTGCTTACGCCACGGGCAAGCGCGAAAGGACTAAGTATTGGCTTTGCCTGTTCTTTTTTGCTGGTCGCATACCTCAGACCGGATGTTTACCAGGTTTTACTTAACTTCGAGCTGGTTACTATCGACCAGGTCCAAAATTGGAGTGGACTGGAGGTAAAAAACGAAAAACTCTCGATTCAAATCAACACTGCATGGGCATGGCCTGTCACCGTATTTATTACATGGGGCTGTGGCATTCTTTTTTCTAAGAAAAAAAATGATTAATTACGAAAAAAAGCTTTTCCCTAAGCCACAAGTTATTAATCCAACTACTGGATTACTACCTCTACCATCATCTCTGCCCTATTCCATCGAGCATTCATCTTTTGAGTTATTAAAAGCACACAGCGAGAAACTCGGCTTCTCCGAAGGGAAAAGTTCGGAACAGTCCCTTCTCTTTATCTGTTTGGATAATTCAACGCACCCAGAAGGGTATCGATTAAAAATTTCTCCATCCGGGATTATGCTCTCCGCCAAGCAACCAGTGGGTGCTTTCCATGGTCTGCAAACCCTTTCACAGATAATAACCCTCCAAGGTGAAAATCCGAATATCCCCTGCGTTGAAATTGAAGATTTCCCTATACTCAAACGACGCGGATTCATGCTCGATGTGAGCAGATGCAAGGTTCCTACAATGGAAACAGTCTACTCCCTTATCGACTTACTTGCATCCCTTCACATCAACGAATTTCAGCTATACATAGAGCACACATTCGCGTTCACCGAGCATCAAACCGTATGGAGGGACTCCTCGGCGTTTACAGCATCAGAAATTCAGAAAATTAACAATTACTGCAAAGATCGGTTCATAGAACTCGTTCCAAACCTGAATTCATTTGGCCACTTTGAGCGATGGCTCCGCCATGATAAGTATAAACATATGGCTGAATGCCCCGACGGATTTCGCAGGGAAAACCCTTTTATCGAGCGGGATCACGGCACCACACTTAAGCCTAACCAAGCAAGCCTCGATTTCATTGATTCACTTTACAAAGAATATCTCCCCAATTTTTCATCACATCAATTTAATGTTGGAATGGATGAACCCTGGGAGCTTGGCCAAGGCTGGTCCAAGGATCAAATTAATAAAATAGGGAAAGACAAGGTCTACCTCAATCATCTAGATGGTATCAGGAAATTGGTTGAGTCACATGGAAAAGAAATGCAGTTCTGGGCCGATGTCCTTCTGGAAAACCCGGACAATGCTAAACTTCTTCCATCCTCCGCATCTCCGGTTATTTGGGGGTATGAACCGAATCACCCATTTCAGGAACAGGCAAAGGTTATATCTGACTGCAACTTGCGATACTGCCTAGCACCAGGAACCGGGTCTTGGAGAAGCTTCAGCGGTCGTTGGCCAAATGCCATAAAAAACATTGATTCTGCCATTACAAACGCCAAAGAATATGATGCAGAAGGTATTCTTCTTACAAATTGGGGTGATTGTGGAAATCACCAACCCTGGGCAACCCTTTATCCTTCTCTTTTGTATGGAGCAGCACAGGCATGGGGAGGCCAACCAGTCAGTGAAGGGGATCTTGTATATGGCATGAATAACCTTCTCTTTAACAACCAGAGCAGTTCTCCATCTCAAGCCCTTTTGGAATTAGGGAAACTTGACCAGGAAATCGGGTCAAATATACCTAACACCAGCCTTTGCTGGTTCCTTCTATTTGCCCCTCTCCCCGAAAAGCTACTTAGCTTTCTTACCCAAAACCACCAAGCCAAGCAGTTAGAGCAAGGAATGGAGCACCTAGAGTCGCTAAAAGATTCTGTTTCGAATTCTACCCCGAATATTCAGGCTGCTATGGTAACCGATGAAATCCTCCTCGGGATTGAACTCTCCAAGCATTCCCTTGAAAAAGGAATCTCTCTGATTGGCAATGGAGATTGGGCTCCCCTTTCTAATGACCATTCACTTTTTTCTAGCTACGAAAATATTTGGCTTTCCCGTGCCCGTCCTGGTGGACTTGAGGAAAGTATGGACATCCTTCTTCTTTCTGCCACGCAAGCAAGCTAACCAGAATGACTGCTTAAATCGGGTATCTCTAGCGCAATCGCATCACACCTCATTCTTCCTTCTAGGGTAAGAAAATATTGATGATCTTCAAATACTGCCAGACATTCTTTTTCTAAAAGTTCTAAAAATTCATGAATTCCCTCGAAAGAATCAGGTGGAATCCGAAATTTACCCGAGATTACATTTAAATTAATTCCCCTGTTCATCCTTAAACCAAATAATATCGCATCTCTTGCAAGGTCATAATTATCTAGCTCACTATACTCCTCATATTCCAAAGATTCTTCTAAAAGCAATGGTTTTGCCCACTGTTCAATATTAGAAAAGTTTTTTCGTCTTACTTGATTATACTGACTGGATGCAGATGGACCAAAACCTATCCATTCATTCATTCCCCAGGTATTTAAATTATGCCTACATTCGTATCCATCCCTTGCATAGTTTGAAACCTCATATTGGGAATATCCCTGATTAGGTAAATATTCCCATGCCCATTCATAAAACATGGCCTCTCGTTCTGGATCGATCTTAATTTGACCCTTGGCAAGTTTTGCAAATAATGCGGTATCTTCCTCAAAAGTCAGACAATATGTGGATACATGATCCGGTCCAAGATCCACGACTTTCCTTAAATCATCCTTCCAATTTTCCAGAGTTTGTCCGGGCGCACCAAATAAAAGATCAAGATTAACATTTTCAAAGCCTGCTGCCCTGACCTCTCCATAAGCTTTTACAGCACGTTCAACATCATGCTTCCTTCCTAGTTCTTTCATAAAAACCGGATCCAAGGTTTGTACACCCAAAGATAGCCGGTTCACCCCGCCTCGCAAAAAAGCCTCCAACTTTTGTGGGTTGATTTCATTTGGTGCAACCTCAACAGTCCATTCACACTCATCCTTTAATCCATTCGCATGAATCAGTGCACACAATTGATCAATTTGACCATCGGATAGAATTCCCGGAGTCCCTCCTCCAATAAAGACCGTAGAAAAAGCTCGATCCGGCAAATGGGTCTGAAAATCCTTTTCCAAAGCAAGAAAATACTCTTCAAATCCCTTTTTGCTTGGTCTCTCTTGGTAAAATGCGCAAAAGTCACAGGTGGTGGAACAAAATGGAACATGAACATAAAGACCTAACTCATTATCATTTGAATCTTGCATTTTATGTGAGAAACTAGTCTACCATTTTAGTTACAAATCAGGATTATCTTACGATGAAAAAATTGAAAATTACTTATAAACATATCTTCTTCTCACTTATCATTGCATTTTTAACAGGATGCAAGCAACCCAGTTTCATTAATCTCACTTCGACGAACATCAGTCAAAATCCCTCCGGCATATATACCCTTCAAACAGAAGTCGACATCCAGGACAGGCTGATCAACCGCGAGACAGTAAAAGTATTTACTGTTGTCGGTGGAGAGACCATACCCATGGTACAAGACCCGTTAAACCCCAACCTATGGAGTTGCGACTACAAGCTCCCACAGGGCTTTGATGAAGCCACTTACTACTATCAAACCTCATACAATATAATTTCAGATAATGGATCTGAATACCCTCGCGAGTTAAAAAGTGAACTTCAGGTTTTTCGCCTGGAAAATCGCTATGTTGGCAACCTTGCCGCCTACCGTGGTCCAGTAGGGGTTGAAATCGCGGTACAGGGTAGAGGTTTTACAAAATACGACTCAATTACAATGGGAGAAAAAGAGACCCAAACTAGATACCTTTCAGAAAACGAACTACGGTTCACTGTTCCATCCCTGCCAGACGGGATTGATTATCCGGTCAAACTGATAGGCGGACCTCATGGGGCATTGGATATTGGAAACTTCCGGGTTGATGTAAGTGCCCTTGAAGTAATACCATCCAAACTTGAAATCGAAAGTGGATCAACCACTACCCTGCTCTTCAAAATTGACTATGATGCACCCGCTGGTGGGCTCAATATTACGGTTCGGACTAACATCTCTGAATCTGTTATTATGCCCGAAGCAATTATCTCCGAGGGTGACCGCACCGTAAACATACCAATCGAAGGTGGCAAACCTGGCGAAGGGAAACTGGTTATCTCCGCTCCCGGATACCAAGGATCAGAAGTACCAATTCGTGTCTTCTAACCATAGCTGAATTATATCCGAGGTGCTATGGATTCCATGGCAAAATCGTGTCCATTTCGTTTTTCTGTGGTTATTCCCACCTTTAATCGGTTAGAATCTACAGATAAAGCAATTCTCTCTGTTCTCGATCAGACTTTTCCAGCAGAAGAAGTCATTGTAATCGATGACGGATCCACGGATAACAGCTCGAAAATCCTTTCCCAAAGGTACCCTAATTTAAAATGGATCTTTCAGGAAAACCACGGTGTTAGTCATGCCCGAAACAAGGGTGTGGAAAATGCCAGCGGAAACTGGATTGCATTCCTCGACTCCGACGACACCTGGGTACCAAATAAGCTCAAAGAACAAGTGGATTTTTTACGAACACGATCAGGGCTTGCCCTCTGTCACACTGATGAAAATTGGGTCCGTAATCAAAATCCTGTAAAGCCACCAACATATCTGGATAAATCGGATGTGGATATATTCTGCAAAAGCCTGATCCGTTGCATAATATGTCCGTCATCAGTCGTTATGCAAAAGTCTGTTTTTATAGAACTGGGCAAATTTCGGGAAGACCTGCCAGTGTGTGAAGATTATGACCTTTGGCTACGGACCATTATCGGGCATAATATTGGATACCTCTCAGAAAAACTGGTGACTAAATATGGCGGTCATCAAGATCAGCTTTCCAACCGATACTGGGGAATGGACCGCTTTCGCGTTCAATCCCTTGAAGCGTTATTGAAAAATCCCGCTCTTCAATATGACAAGCGAATTAAAACAATCGAAACTATTATCGAAAAACTGAGCCTGCTTGCTCAGGGATTTGCCAAGCATAATAAAACCGACGAATCCAATGGATTCCTAGGAAAGAAAGATGTTTATAAAAAACTACTCGAAGACACCATAGCACAACCACTTCCCTTAGCATGAACTTTGTCTGTGCGTTCCTTTCTGAAGCCACCCCTCTTATTGACGAGCTTGGACTAAAAAAAGAAAACTCTAGCACATTTACACTCTATCAAAAAAGAGAACATCGATTAGTCGTATCCGGAGTGGGGTCAGAAAAAATAGCCCATGCAGTCTCCTTTCTTCATCAACTCGACTCACAACCTTCAGTACCCTGGCTCAATATCGGAATAGCCGGACATGGAAGCGCTAAGATTGGCAGTGCCCACCTCGTGATAAAATGCACGGACAGGAAAACCCAAAAATCTATTTCCCCCCCCCAACTCTTCTCTTCTCCATTACCTAAAACCATTCTCGAAACCGTCGAAAAACCTGCCACCGATTATAAAAACGGAGTCGCTTATGATATGGAAGGGTACGCGTTCCTCAAGTCAGCCGGCTGTCATTCCAGTGCGGAGCTCGTTCAATCTGTAAAAGTAGTTTCCGACAACCCGGACAACCCAGTTTCCCAGTTTGATAAATCCACGGTCCACGAGATGATTAGTTCCCACTTGCCATCCCTTGTCGACTTAATCGATGAGATGAAAGCACTGTCCCATCAGATTCTACCAAGCCCAGAAATTGAGCTTTGCTTCAATAAAATCTTCCAATGCCAGTCTTTTACTGAAACGCAATCCCACCAACTCAGAAAAGCTGTAAGGCAAGCCATTGCACTTGGTGTGCCGGTAAATGAGCTTAAAAGCACCTCACAAGATTCAAAAGACTCGAGAAGCGCCCTTCGACAAATCAACCAATTGCTCGACAGAAAGAGGCTCTATCCATGATAGATGTAATCTACATGGAAGAAGCTAT
>JABGWZ010000150.1 GCA_018675995.1 Opitutia bacterium
GAACGATGAATATTTTCTTTAAAATTAATGATCAAATTATTACTCCAAAAAGAGATGGATCTATTTTAGATGGTATTACTCGGATGAGTGTGATTGATTTATTAAGACATAAAGGATTTGAAGTAATAGAACGACCTATTTCACTGGAAGAAATCAGAGAAGCTTCTAGCAATGGTAGTTTAAAAGAGGCTTTTGGAACAGGAACAGCAGTAGGAATAGCATATATTCAAGAAATTGGCACGGATGACGATGTTATTCATGTTTCTGACGAAAGTCCAGTTGCAGAGGATATCAACCATACGCTCAATAAAATAAAAATTCAAGAAATAGCGGACCCTTTTGGCTGGATGATTCCAGTAGCTTAATAGTTAAAAATAAAATTAAGATTTGTTAAAGACCAAGAATTATAAAGAGATTTTAAAAAATGGGTTTACTAAACTCTGCACTGCAAAAGCAATGACAGAGGTGTTCGAATCGAATTTTAAAGTTGTTTCAAAATATGTCCACGCCACTTCTAGGGGTCATGAAGCCATTCAAATAGCTTTAGGAATGCAGTTGTTACCCCAGGATTACGTGTTTCCATATTACAGAGACGACGCTATGTTACTCGCAATGGGCATGACTCCTTATGATTTAATGCTTCAGGTACTTGCGAAAAAAGAAGATCCCTTTTCTGGAGGTAGAACCTATTACAGTCACCCTAGTTTAAAGGACGATGACAAGCCAAAAATCCCGCATCAGAGTTCAGCAACTGGCATGCAAACGATCCCTGCCACTGGGCTTGCGATGGGTATGCAATATAAAGAACTGGTAGATTCAAAATCGAATAGCAATACATTTAATGCCTCTGACGAACCCCGACCGATTACCGTTTGTTCACTTGGAGATGCCTCTGTTACTGAAGGTGAAATTTCGGAAGCATTTCAAATGGCAGGATTAAAACAACTTCCGATTTTGTATTTAGTTCAAGACAATGAATGGGATATTTCAGCAACAGCTCAAGAAACCAGAGCACAAAATGCTTGTGAGTATGCAAAAGGGTTTAAGGGCCTAGAGGCGATCTCTATCGACGGTACTAATTTTGAAGAATCCTATGAAACCCTACAAAAGGTGATACACACGATTCGAACCGAACGCCGTCCTATTTTAGTGCACGCTAAAGTTCCCTTATTAAATCACCATACCTCGGGCGTACGAATGGAATGGTACCGAGACGATCTGGAACAATCAAGGCTAAGAGATCCTTATCCAAAAATGAAACAGTTATTGCTAAAAAATGATTTTTCTCCTAATGAAATAAAATTAATTGAGAAGACTACCTTAAGTTCTGTCCAGCAGGATTTAATAAAGGCACAAAATGCAAAGGATCCAGGCCCCAAAGATTTATTTACTCACGATTTTGCACCGACTCCAATTACCGAAGAAAAAGGAGAAAGAACACCTGAAAATGGAGAGAAAGTAGTTATGGTAGACTGTGCCTTATTTGCGATCGAGGAGTTAATGGCTCAGCATAAGGAATGCTTGTTATATGGACAAGATGTTGGTGGAAGATTGGGAGGTGTTTTTAGAGAAGCCGCTACCTTAGCTCAAAAATTTGGAGACCATCGGGTATTTAATACGGCCATTCAAGAAGCCTTTATCGTAGGAAGTACTGTAGGAATGAGTGCTGTGGGTCTAAAACCAATTGTTGAAGTACAATTTGCCGATTACCTATGGCCAGGACTCAATCAATTATTTACAGAAGTTAGTAGGTCCTGTTATTTATCTAACGGTAAATGGCCGGTTTCAATGATTTTAAGAGTGCCTATTGGAGCTTATGGAAGTGGAGGTCCTTATCATTCTTCCTCGATCGAAAGTGTAGTCTGTAATATTAGAGGAATAAAAATTGCCTATCCTAGCAATGGAGCCGACTTAAAAGGATTGATGAAAGCTGCTTATTACGACCCAAATCCAGTAGTTATTTTAGAACATAAGGGCCTCTATTGGAGTAAGG
Source organism: Opitutia bacterium (assembly GCA_018675995.1). Taxonomy (GTDB): domain Bacteria; phylum Verrucomicrobiota; class Verrucomicrobiia; order Opitutales; family Seribacteraceae; genus Seribacter. The sequence continues at coordinate 1,994 of JABGWZ010000150.1, forward strand.
TTCCAGGAACTAAAGGCGCTAGTTCGGTTGAGCCAGCAGCGGATTATATATTACCCTTCGGGAAAGCTTTGGTTTTGCAAGAAATTTGGAAACAAGAATCCAAAGAAACAATTTCTATTATTACCTACGGCATGGGGGTGCATTGGGCGATGAATGCTTCAAAAGAATTAGGATTACAAGATCAAATTGAAGTTGTCGATTTAAGAACCTTACACCCTTTGGATTACGAAACTGTTTTTAACTCTGTTAAAAAATGTGGTAAATGCCTAATTGTGACCGAAGAACCTTCCGAAAACAGCTTTTCAAGAGCCTTGCAAGGACACATTCA
>JABGWZ010000201.1 GCA_018675995.1 Opitutia bacterium
AAGAAACTCAACCTGAGCAAGCCCACTTTCAATTTGCAACAACCCAACTTCAAGTGTGTCTCCAAGTATTGGCTGAAAATCGGCTGATTGATCCCAAACGATACCAACCGACTTTGTTAGGACTGCTACAGGATCTCTGCCCCCCGCCGAATCCGAGAAAGGAGGTAGAGTTTCTTCAGTTTGGATATCACTGGTGGAAGATAGATGAAACTCATCCAATAAAGACCTGAAATCTTCAGTGAAGAAAAGACCAAGAACTAAAACTGCAGCGATTGCTAAAAATGACTTGGTAAAAGATATAATTCGATTGGGTTTTTCCTCAATTGCACCATCTAAATCATCCCCGATTAACTCTTCTGCATAATGGTGAAGGCTTGCAGACATGTCCATAAACTCAATGTAATGCATTCTTACATCACCATTACAAGCAATCCAATTTTCCAGTTTAACGACTTTGTCTTTGGGCAGGTTATTCTCTACCAACGCATCGAGCATATCGTGCAATTCAAGAAACTCTTGATCAGTTAATTTACTCATGCTTTCTCGGTGGCAAGCTCAAAGGAGACGCAATCGAATAATGTCTTACGGATACGATTTAAAGCTTTGTAAGCCCCTTGTATAGTTCTCCCCGATGCCTGTGCGGCAGCAGTGACATTCTTCCCAGACTCATAACGCGTCAAAACCATTCTACGGTCTCTGTCGTTTAATTTCTGAAGACATCTAGACAATGCTCCATGTCGATTGTCTAACTCCTCTTCTGCTTGAATTCGAGTTTGGGAAATCACATCTAAAACTTCCTGATTAAACACGACTTTCGAGGTAGCGAATTTTTTTCTAGCAGCCCGCACTTTCCAATAAGCAATTTGACAAGCCCACGAATAAAAGTTTGTTCCTGTTTGAAAGTCAGAAAACTTTTCACAAATTGTGACGCTGGTTTCCTGTAAAATATCTTCAGCATCGCTTCTAGATGGGACAAGAGTGTGAATGTAAGCAAATATTCTTCTTTGGTACTTCATCATTAACTGAACCAATTCAGACGACCTGTCTTGCTCACCTTCTTTCATTCCTTCGAAATTAAGCTGCTTGCTTAACCTTTCCTTTTGAAATTCTTGTTATCGTAACATTTGACTCAAATTTTTCAAATTTGTTTAAGCCCCTACGTTCAACCTCACGAATTGCTTTTTCCAAACTTTTAGAGGAGAGTTTAATCATCTTCGTTTTAGCTCTCTTACTATTAGCTTGGTCAGCAACCTCAGTCATTTTGTAATAAATTGTTCCACCAGGAGATTGGGAAAGGCGAGTGGTAAGCTGTTTATTAGACTTACGTCTTCTTCGTGTTCTCTTCACACTATTTGGAGGGTGCTTTTCGCTACCTTCGCTATCATCTCTTGTTAGATCTCCATGTGCTTCATCCAAAAGTCTTACCAATGTACTCTCATCAAGATATTTATTACCAAGGTCATTACAGGCAAAGCCATCATCATATACAACTTCTTGATGTGGATCGCTTATGGTCATTATCTTGTGGGCTGAGCCTAAAACCCCCTTAAAGTCCTTCCAAAACCATTGAACTGCCTGTTGTACTGCTTTCTTTCTACTGTTCCCATAAACAGGTTTAGTAGCGATAAAAGTTCTATTTGGACCTAATCGTGCCTCGATCAAATATTTGGTCTCATAAATCAAACGAAAATAATCATCGTAATCAATCTTAAGAGTTATGTCGTATTTAAGGAAGTCGTTTACTTTCATCATGTCTTTAAATCTCCTGTTAGGCGTTAAGAATAGGGTTACTGCGTCCTCTCTAAAATCAGAGTACTAATCTAATAGCAGTGCTAAAAGTAATTTAGACAAAAATAATCCCGTACTTACATAAAAATTACATTACTCATTAGATTGCAACAATTTATGAAATAAATTACTCAGCCAAGAGATTTTGTATCTCACCCTTTAATCGATTGCCGATTTTAGGCGAAAATCCCACATGTACATGCCTGATAATTCCTTTTTGATCTATAACCACCGTTTTAGGAATTCCCTTAACTTTATAGTCACCACCAATCATACGCGTTTCGTCCATAATTACAGATAAAGCTTTAAGTTGTTTATTCTTTAAGAATTTAGAAATTACTTTTGATGACTCCCCCTGATTAACCGCAAAAAGGGCAACTTTTTTTTGATTGAAACCCGAAGTTGCTTTTAGCAATTCTGGTAAAGCACGAACACATGGTCCACACCATGTTGCCCAAAAGTCTAAAACAATTACTTTTCCCTTGTGATCAGAAAGTTTGAAAACTTCGTCATTGAGAAATTGAGTCATAAAAACAGGAGCCTTTTGTCCGATAAGCGGATCCGTTGCCATTTTTACGGTCTTTGCATCGCTTGATTGGAAACTACCCGAGTTGGGCATTAATTGAGACTCAAATTCTTCCAAGTCCTTAGGCAAAACTTCAACTCGAACAAAAACATTCTTATCTACTGCCTGAGTTTTAATACGTCCTAAAATAGATGGGGCTCGGGAACCCTCCCGAGACATCGCCAACTGAGCCATTCCAAGTCCACCCTGGGCAACAGTCCATAGTCCTAGAGCTGACTGAGTATCCACACAATGAACGCACAATTCAATGCCCAATGATTCATCAAGAAAACTTAATGAAATACCAAATTCGCGAATCCCCTTTACCGAGTTTGCCAACCCTGCAAAAAGTGGATTTTGTTGGTTCGCTGAAAACTCAGGTCTTTCCCAAACTGCTGGATCAACTTTTATAGCAAGTGTGACTTGTCGATTTTTGGACATAGCCTCAAGGCAATCGAGTTGAGGATTGGGTGCTCCCTTTTTGATAATACCTTTAACCTTTGAAGGAATTCCAACAACAATCTCAGTTTCTTTATTAAAACTCTTCATTGCCATCAATAAATCAGATGAACTACTTTCATCACCCATAACATCTACAGGTATGGTTAAGTACGTAGTATTCCCTTCAACCCTTTTGGTTTCCTCAACTCGATTTCTTTCTTCCGTGCCCTTCTCTTTCTCTATTTGGTTGAGCATGTAGGAAATTACTTCGTCGGGCTTAAGCTGTCCCTCAAATTTCGTTGAAGCAAGGAGTTCAATTTCTGACCCGAACTTCGGAGTCTCTCCCTTTAATTCAGATATTCCATCCAACCCTTCGACCATTAAATTAAAACTTTTTAGATTGTTAAATTCCAAACCAGTTAAATTCATCAGTTTTTGGACTTCATCTTCAGATTCCAGTTCATTCAAGCCTTGTGCAATCTGGGGGAACTTTTCGTCCAAAATTTGATAGAATCCGCTTTGACGAATGGAATCCATCTGAACTTGAAAGAACATTAAGAAAGAAAAAAATAATTCAGCACTCATATAGTATGGTTGGTTGGGGAATAAATAATAGTTCTAAAACAATCAAGCTATCCTGTATCTGTAAACATTCGTTTCTCGTTCTTGGTATCCGATGGCCTGATAAAGTTTGTTGGCTGCCTCACGACTTGGACGTGAAGTTAAATCAATGCTTTTGGTTCCAAGATTCCCCGCTTCTACCAAAGCTTTATTCATAAGAGCTTTTCCAACGCCTTTGCCCCTAGCTTTCTGGTCTACAACTACATCTTCAATCCATGCCTTCACCCCTGTGGGGATGGGAAAGACAACTAAGCTTAACATTCCAAGCACATCGGTTCCCTCTTTGGCAAAAAAAAGACGGGTACATTCAGATTCGACTAATCTTTTTAACTGCTCGCCATTAATGGGCCTCGCAGACTTGGATAATTGAGGCAGCAAACGATTAACCGAAGTTAAAACCGCTCCATCCGCTTCCTGTATTTCAAATATTTCGATCATCTAAATATAATAAACTTCAATAAACTTATAAAAAAACAACAGCATTAAAATTTGTCGATCAGTTAAACAAACCCCCAGGGTTATGGTCTTCAATTTCAGGGTGGTTCGATATGCCCAAGCCACATTTTTTGGGGACATACTTGCATAAACTCATTCGCAGTCTTCAACTTAATAGTCATCCGCTTTGTTCAATTCTTCCTTGCCTATATCAAAAGTCATGCCCGGTAAAGTCCATGTTGATCATCTTTAAGTTTCAGGATGGCATAAGGAAAAAAGCATTTCCATTAGAATTTTGAAACTTAGTGACTTTGCTTTAATAGATAATGAGTTCAATCCATTCGATCTCAATGAAGAACATTTACTACCCCCTTAAAATCAAATTTAATATTATGATTCGTAACAAAACCTTCTTCGTGAACTAAATGTATAATTTCCCAGAAAATCAGATATCTGTTCAACAGGAAAAATGTCCGTAGGATTGAATTAAAAATTATCTAAATGAGATATTTCTTAAAGAGTTCGATCTTTTACCTATTCCAAAACTTTTCATTATGATTGCCCTGTAAAAAACTCGAAGCATTCTAATAGTAGCGATGATAAATGTTCAGAATTTTTTTTACCTTTCCCTCTTTTTATTAGTTTTAGTTAATTTGAACGGTGATGATTTTTCATTTCCTGGTGAAAAACCAAAGGTTTTAGATATTCATGCCTTGGTTGGGGGAGATATTCAGATCAACCCTGAAAAACGAATCAAACAAGGCACCATACTCATCCGAGATGGGATCATCGAACGAGTGGGAAAAGACTTTGAGATCCCACCTGCCTACCGCATTTGGAAGATGGAAGGGAAAACGATTTACCCGGGATTAATAGATGCGTATCTGTTAAGTGGTTCAAGTGAATCAGGTTTACTCGAACTTGATCACGATCAACATGTGTATGCTACGACTGACCTCTCCTTTCATGGTGTACCATCAACTCGTTCGGATCCAGGAGAAAAAGGGCCCGGGTTCGAAGTTGCTGGTGTTCACCCCCAATACAAACTTGTAACAACCTTCCAACCCGATGAAAAAAAATGGGAAGACCTACGTGAAAATGGTTTCACCATGGTGCACATCGCTCCATCTGATGGCATTTTCAGGGGAACAGGACCCTCTGTACTTCTCTTAAATAAAAATCCAAATGATTGTATTGTAAAAAAAGAAGTCGCACAAATTCTAGCCTTTGACCCGGTTGGGAAAGAGGAAACGCCTGCCGTCTATCCATCATCTCTAATGGGAGTGTTCTCCGTGATTAGACAATCGTTTCTGGAAGTTGAATATGCACAGCAGCTGCTTTCCTACGAAGCAAAGAATTCCACAAGCCTACCCTTCACTTCTCACTCTGGAATCTTAGCCCTAGCTAGTGTAATGAAAAAACAGAATTCCATGCCGATATGGATCGAATCAGGAAGTTGCCTCATGACCAATCGAGCAATCAAACTAAGCAAGGAATTTAATCTTTCGCCTGTTTTGATTGCAACTGGAGATGAATGGAGAAGGCCCGACCTAGCCTGTTCAGAATCACTTTCTTACATTAGCCCATTAATTTTCCCTGCATTGGCAAACCTTAAAGAGGAAGATGATTGGGAACAAATTTCACTCGACCAACTTCGAGCATGGGATCATGCACCGAGCAACCCTGCATTATTAGCGAAAAAGACAAAGTCTCTTTCGCTCACCACTACGGGAACAAATTTCAATGAATTTCATAAAAACCTACTTAAAGCTATTGAAAGAGGACTGTCTAAAGAAAATGCTCTTGCCGCGCTAACGACCAACCCGGCTAAACTTCTGGGTGCCGAAAAATATGCGGGCACACTAGAAAGCGGTAAACTTGCAAATCTTTTTATTGTTAACGGGGGAAATTATTTTTCAAAAGATGTTTCCATTCATTCGACTTGGATTAAAGGTAGACCATTCATTCATCCTGTTCAAAAATCTCAGAAAAATGAAAAGGATGAAGCCAACGCCTCCAGGATCAAATCAGATCAGTTAGTTGCGCGATTTCCAAGCGAAGACCGTAAACCGATTAACATGCCTTCATCCATTCTTTTTACCAATGCGACAATTTGGACCTGCTCAATGGATGGAAAAATGAAGAACGGCGAACTATTTATTGAGAATGGAAAAATTAGGGCATTAGGAAAAACAATAAAGGACTTAGATCGTTCCAAAATCAAAGTGATCGACCTTCAGGGCAAACACATCACCCCTGGTATTATAGATTGCCACAGTCATGCAATGATCCTCGGGAGGGTTAATGAATCTACCCTTCCCTCCACCGCAATGGTTCGCATTGAAGATGTTATTAATTCTGAAAGTGTAAATATTGAGCGTCAACTTGCAGGCGGTGTTACTACATGTAATCTACTTCACGGCTCAGCCAATCCAATTGGTGGGCAAAATGCAGTTATTAAATTAAGACTTGGTAGTGCCCCCGACAAACTACTTATAAAAAATGCACCAAAAGGCATTAAATTTGCCCTTGGAGAAAATGTGAAACAGGCGAACTGGGGCGATAAATACACCTCTCGTTTTCCCCAATCGAGAATGGGGGTGAAAATGTTTTTTCAAAACCGGTTTGGTGCCGCTCTCGCCTATGAAAAAAAGCTTAAAAGGGGTAAAAAGGAGGGATTCCCCGTAAAAACAAATTTAGAATTGGGAGCCATTCTTGAAATTATAAAAGGACAAAGGCTCATTCATTGCCACTCCTATCGCCAAGACGAAATCCTTGTTTTCCTTCGTACAATGGAAGGCTTTGGCGTTCGAGTAGGAAGCCTTCAGCATGTGCTTGAGGGATATAAGGTTGCAGATGAAATCTCGAGACATGGTGCAGGGGCTTCCACTTTTTCTGATTGGTGGGCCTATAAATTTGAAGTTTATGATGCCATTCCCTATGCAGGTGCAATTATGCATGAAAGAGGCTGTGTAGTAAGCTTCAACTCCGACTCCCCTGACCATGCAAGAAGACTAAATCTTGAAGCGGCTAAAGCGATCAAATATGGCGGTCTTTCTGAAATGGAAGCACTCATGTTCATAACCCTCAATCCGGCAAAACAACTAGGTATCGATTCGTGGGTTGGTTCGCTTAAAGTAAGTAAAGACGCAGACTTGGCAATCTGGTCAGGCCCACCGCTAGATTATCGCACAAAATGTGAACAGACATGGGTTGACGGGATTCTCCTTCACGAAACTGAAGCCTCAACCGAACGGGATAAAAGGCGAAAAAACGAAAGACTGTCATTGTTAAAGAAGGCAAAGCAGTCACTGGAAAAAGTGAAAGAGCATGAACCGACTAAAGAAGCCCAAATTAAATTTTTTCGTCACTCCCTAGAAACTGCCTCCGATTTGCATCCTCATTCATGCCGCTCAGGTCAACACAACAATCAATGCGTCCATCAATGAAATCGATCGTCACACACCTACTCTTTTTTTCAATCCCCCTCATTATTATTGGAGAAACCGCAACGCTTTACCGTGCCGAAAAAATTCAGGCTACCCCGTCTCAATTCTTTAAGCCTGGAGAAATCTTAATTGAAAACGGGATCATTAAGGCAATAGGAAATTCGGTTAAATGCCCAGATGGGTGTAAGTTCGTGGAATGGAAAAACTCTGAAATCTACCCCGGATTAATAAGCCCCGGATCTTCCCTTGGCCTTGCAGAGATCAACGCACTCCGCCCGACGAGGGATTTATCCGAAGTGGGCACACACACACCAGGCATTGAGGCTTGGGTCGCGGTCAATCCTGATTCAGAACTGATTCCAGTCGCCAGAGCCAATGGGATTACCCACTCACTTACCGTTCCAATGGGAGGAACCATCTCCGGAACCTCAGGTTTAATAAAATTACATGGATGGGGAACGGAAGATATTACTATTAAAAAAAATGTCGCCCTGCATCTATGGTGGCCAGGCCATGGATTATCAATCCCTTCTCCAAGTCATGGAAACAAATCCAAATCGATTAAAGATCAGGATAAGGAAAGAAAGAAAAGAATTAGCGAAATCGATGAGTTCTTTGATCAAGCAATTGCCTATCAAACCCAAAAAAAATCCGGAGATAAAACGTTCCTTCAGATTCCATCTTGGGAGGCAATGATTCCAGTCATTGAACGAAAAACTCCTCTAATGATCCACGCAAATGAATCCAGACAAATCAAAGCAGCCGTTCAATGGGCTGAAAAAAGAAATTTCAAATTTACTTTATCGGGTGCCCGAGATGCATGGAAGCATGCAGACTGGTTAGCGGAAAAAAAAATACCGGTTATTTTTCGGCATATTTTTTCTGCTCCTCTGCACCAGAGTTCTCCCCATGATGATTATTACAAAGCCCCGGGCATTCTTGCCAAAGCCGGAGTTCCTCTTTCGATCGGATTGCCATTGGGTGGCTGGGCCACCGCTAATCAGCGTAATCTCCCTTATCATGCTGCCCATGGGGTTCCCTATGGTTTGAGCCGCGAAAAAGCATTGGCATCTATTACCATTGAACCAGCAAAAGCATGTGGAATTGACCATCGCTTGGGCACCCTTGAAAAAGGAAAAGAAGCCACTTTCATACGAACCTCTGGAGACATACTCGACATTCGTATTTCTGTACTTGGCATGGTCATGCAGGGAAATGAAGTAAATCTCGAAAGTCGGCATACTCGCTTAAACTCACGCTATCTCAATCGCCCCAAACCGTAATTTGTCTCCATAAGTTGACTCTCGGTGCTTCAAAAAGAGAAGGGAATACAGGTTAAAATAAAAAAGGCATGTGGTTTGCCCGAACCACATGCCTGGTATTTTACTGAATGTTCATTGAATCATTACCCAGAACTTTAAATCAGTATGCCATTTAATAACCTTAAATTCTTATACTAGGACATTTTCTTATCTTTCCCTACTCTTCTTCGTACCAATTCTTTACTAAAGCAAAATAGAGAATTATAATTTAGTTTTGCGTAAAATATTCTATTCTTCTGTAGTACTCAGCCTTAGGTGCAATAATCTTTAAAGATTTTGGATTAAGTTCAAAGCCATGGTGATCGCGAAAGAATGCCACCGTATTTAAAATTAACAATACTTCCACCGAAGACTCAGATACATTTGCTATCTCAATTAGACTTGGGATTGGATCAATTTTTTCAGTCAGTGCAAGAGCTTCAATCGCTCGCATCCTGAGCATTAAATTCTTGGAACTGAGCATTTTTTTCAAATGAGAAGAAAGGGACTTCGCCTCTTGCTCAAATTGCGAACACACCAAACAGGCCCAGTATTTTTCCCAATCTCTTCCATCTTGGAAGATCTTCGCAAGTTTTGGTTCTACTTTTTGAAAAGAAAGCAGAGCAAGATCAGCAACATCCACAAGCTTGCTAATTTCCTCAGAATTATTTTCTCCAAAAGCTAGCGGATTTTGCAGTGCATGATCAATCATATGGCTTTCTGGATAAAAACTAAGATCGTTTATCGACTTTACTTTTCGTTGTAACTTCCCCCGTAATTCCAACAGAATGTCTTGCTTATCAGAATGTCCAGATAAATCATTCACTTCATGCGGATCTTGAGATAGGTCAAAAAGTTGCTCCGCCGACCGGGCCTTAAAAAACTGGCTTTGTTCATCCGTCAGCTTTCCCTTCTTGAATAATTCACGCCATTCCTGAAACGCAAGCATGCGATATCGGTAATTATTCTGTAATCCATCAGGGTAGAAGCCCTGATAATTTCGAATATACTTCCATTTTCCTTTTCTGTATGTGCGAACAAAATCATATTTTTCGTCGAAACGATCAGCATAACCAAAAGTTTCATCGCGGGACTCCACTTCCTCGGCAGAAATCCCCCTTCCCATAAATGCCTTTCCGTCTAATCTTTTATCCACTTTAATGCCGGCAAGGTTTAAAATTGTGGGGCCAAAATCAATAAAACTGACAAAGCCATCCATTCTTGTACCCCTTTGAAAATCAACCAAATTCTTAAAATTCTGCGGAATTCGGACCACTAAAGGAACATGAAGCCCAGACTCATAAGCATACCCCTTCCCCCTTGGTAAAACGCCACCGTGATCACCAAAATAAAAGACAAAGGTATCCTCAAGGACTCCACCCTGCTCAAGTTTCTTTAAAACCCCACCAATCAATTCATCAATCAATTCGACACGATCATAGTAACGGGCATGAGTGTAACGAAAAGTGGGGGTATCTGGATGATACGGATGAAGATCAACTTCTCCAATTGGAGTGTTAGTCTTTTCATCTTCCATTATTTTTTTTGAAAAATGAAGGGATCCCTCATGAGACTGTGCCATTGACTGCATATAAAAGAATGGCGTGTCCTTGTTCGGACGATTCCTCCAATTTGCTTTATTACTCGACTCATCCCACGATTTAGTTCCATTAGATTTAAAATTATAATCCTGCTTACGGTTATTGGCGCAAAAGTACCCTGAATCTCTAAGGATAGCGGACCACGGTAAAACTCCCTTTGGCAAAGTGGCTAATTCTGCTTTACGGTGATATTGAAAACCTCCTCTTGGGGCTAAGATTCCGGTAGCCAAGGTTGATCGGGCTACCGAACAAACAGGTGCATTGGAAAAAGCATGATTAAAGGTGACACCTCTTTCAGCCATCTTTTCCACATTAGGCATACGGCCAAATTTTGCCCCATAGTGCTTTAGATAATGAATCGAATTATCTTCCGAAACTAAAAAAACAAAATTCGGTTTTTTTGCATCTGCCCAACCAATGGAAATTAGTAAGAGGAATAGGAACTGGTATGTTTTCATGGAATCTCTTAAAAGAGATTAATCGTTCAAGTCGAACGCAATAATATGAATTCATGCAATAATTTCTTTGATTACATGACCATGAATGTCTGTTAGTCGAAAATCTCGCCCCTGATAACGGTATGTAAGTTTTCGGTGATCAATTCCAAGTAAATGAAGGATGGTCGCATTCAGGTCATGAACATGCATCGTATCCTTTGTCCAATGGTGCTTATTAGGTTTAATTACATTTCCATCCCGGTCGGTGAGGTTGTAGCCGTAGTCATCCGATTGACCGTATGTAATACCAGGTTTGATACCTCCACCCGCCATCCAAGTGGTGAAAGCACGAGGATGATGGTCCCGACCATAGTTTTCGCGGGTAAGTTTCCCTTGGCAATAGGATGTTCGGCCAAATTCTCCACCCCAAATCACGAGGGTATCCTCCAACAGGCCTCTTCTTTTCAAATCAGTAATAAGAGCCGCACAGCCCTGATCGACATCCTTACACTGATTTTCATGCTCACGGGGAAGCCCACCGTGAGCATCCCATCCTCTATGAAAAATTTGAATATTTCGGACTCCACGCTCAGCCAACCTACGGGCGTTTAAACAGCAGGC
>JABGWZ010000166.1 GCA_018675995.1 Opitutia bacterium
TGCAAGTACATAGAAAGAAGTGGATCTCATTTGGGAGAGGTGGGTTTGCGGGTTCTAGGAGGCAGACGTTTGACTGTAGATTGAAGAGGGTCAACTTTGGGAACCTGCAACTTTTGCCGATGCATGGCGAGCTCCTGAGAAAGACGGTTTTGCACTACCGCGTACTCTGCGGTTCCATATACGCTGGTCATCTCACTTGGGTCATTTTTCAGGTCAAAGAGTTCCCATTGATCGACGTCATCCTCATAAAACCGAATCAATTTATAGCGTCCATCCGCAACCCCGTAGTGTCTACGAACCCAGTGGTATCCAGGGTATTCGTAATAATGATAATAAAAACTTTTTCGCCAGTCTTTTGGGGTCTTTCCTTTGAGCAGGGAGATCATGGAACGACCATGCAGGTCGTTTGGGGGATCAATGCCTGCGACTTCGCAGAAGGTTCCGGCAAAATCAACCGGAGACACGATATCCCCATTTCGGCTGCCAGGTTTGATCACTCCAGGCCAACGTACGAGCATCGGAGTACGTAAAGATTCCTCATACATCCAACGCTTATCGAACCATCCATGTTCGCCTAAATAGAAGCCTTGGTCGGAACAGTAAATTACTATGGTGTCTTTTTCGAGTCCGGCATCTTTAAGATAATCGAGCATGCGTCCCACTCCATCATCGACCGAGGCAATACAGCGAAGATAGTCCTTTACGTATCTTTGGTATTTCCAACGAACCAAGTCTTTTCCCTGTAAGTTGGCTTTTTTTAGTGCCTCGTTCTTTGGGTTGTAAGCGGCATCCCAAACTTTTCTTTGTTCCGGGGTTAGGTTTCCGGGTGCATCCAGTTTTAAGTCTCCACGGTTCATGGTCTCGGCAATTGTCATGTCTTGCTGATAGGCGGCTAATGTACGTCCCTTGTAATCATCAAATAGCGTATCCGGTTCTGGTAGGGTAACATCGTCGTATTTTGTCAAGTATTTTGGACCCGGTTGCCAGTTGCGGTGCGGTGCTTTGTGCTGATACATGAGCATGAACGGCTTTTCCTTATCCCGCTTGTTTTTCATCCAATTCAAAGCAAGGTCGGTGATGATATCAGTGGTGTAACCGACATGCTTGATAACCTCGTCGTGTTTTCCGTCTCCATCCGCGTCGAGACGCATGGGTGGGTTGTAGTATGGGCCTTGCCCGATGAGTACTTCTGAGTAATCGTAACCCTGTGGAGACATGTGTGTACCTAAATGCCATTTACCCACAACTGCGGTGGTGTAGCCCACCTTACGCAGAAGTTTGGGGAAAGTCTGTTGCGTTCCGTCGAACTTATTTCCATTCACGAGAAATCCATTTGCATGAGAATATTTTCCGGTCTGAATAGCGGCCCGCATCGGTCCACAAATTGAGTTCGTAACATAGCACTGTTCGAAAAGCATACCGTCCCGGGCGAGGGAATCGATATTCGGGGTAGGGCAGTGTTCCTTGAGCCAAGAATTATAGGCACCCACTGCTTGGTAGGCATGATCATCCGTAAAAATAAACAGTATGTTCGGACGCTTTTTTGCGAAACTAATTGAAACGATGCTCAAGAATAAGAGAAATGTTATGGATTTCATATTTTCAAAATTAACTTTCGAACTAATTTGGTCAAGTGTCCAAGGAGTATTCGTAATCGATTTAAAGATAAGTAATTCATTCTTTGTGGAAAGTTAAAGGTACTCTAAGTGATATTATTTTTAATTTTTCTTTTGATCATTTTGGTAAATGAGTAATTTTTAAGATAATGAATACATTTCACAAAGGCTTTCAGGTGCTCTCAAGTATCGTATTGCTTACAGTAAACTCAGCAGGTTGGGGGCGAGTAATTGAGGACTTTGATCTTTATGAGCTTAGTGATAGATGGACCGCTTCATCCGGGATGCTCTTAACAAGGTCGATCGTGCCAAAAACAGTTACCCATGATGGTGTAGATGGTAGGATACTAAAAGTCGAAGCTTCAGAGGGTGGATATTTTGCTACAAAAAGTAAATTCCCTGATTTTTCTTTCGATTCATTTAAGGATATAAAATTTAGGTTAAATGCAAAATATGCATCGAACCAAAAACCGATAGTCTTTGAGTTTCAAGTTTTTGCAACAGACAGAAAAGCATGGCGTTGGAGAAAGGTTGAAATTAAAAAATCAGGTTGGCAGACGGTGGTTCTACCGTTGAGGTTCTTTCGTCATAGTCCGTCTACTTATTTGAAATGGGAAAACACCCGACGGTTTGCATTTAGGTTTCGTAACGCGGGCGAGATAGAGTTTGATAAAATTGAACTTATTAAAGATTCCTCAAATTCAAGGAGCAGTAAATTAAGTCCAGAAGAACTTTCCGAAATAGCTTTTGGAAAAAATGGTAAAGTTTATCGCTCCGGAAAATTTTATGTTATTAGTGATGTAGTCGATCTTGAAAGTGACAAGATCTTATCTGCCCTGGAAATATTTAATGAACTATTTTTAAGTGACTTTCCAGAAGATGGAAAAGACGATTTATTTGTCCCTTTACTGATTTTTAACTCGAAAAATAGTTATCAGAAATTTTGGGCAACACTATCTGGTAAGTTCAATTCCATTGGTCCAGTTCCAAACAGCGATGGTTATGCGATGCTTGGAATCGCTGGTTCCTATTTAGATTCAGAATATGGATTGGTCAGACCTGTATATATTCACGAAGTATGTCATGCCCTGATTGCCCGCCGATTTGGAATTGCGAGTCAGGGAGGATGGTTGCAGGAGGGACTGGCAAATTATTATCAACTTAAATGGGGAGGGAAGGATACGCGCGTTTATGCTAAAAACCTTTTAATGAATCGTCGACTTGTTCCACTTGCCAAACTTCTGGACGGCAGTCCGGTTGGAATGAAGAACTATGCACAGTTAGTGCTTTTTTATGAATGGATTTTGGCCACACGAAAAGATCGTATGGACGCGGTTATTCGCGAAGTTTCCAAGCAAGGATCCTCTAACCTTGAACCCATTGCCAGAGTTCATCTAGGTCAGAGCATCGTGGGCTTGGAAAAGGAATGGTTAAAGTGGTTGAAGACCAGATGAGATTAAGTTCAGGTTCCGCAAAAAGTCTGGAGGACTTTTTCCTCTGGTCTTGGGGGTGACTGGTAGGGCAGGAGATGTTCGCCATCCTGGTATGGTTTCTCAATCGCATGTAGGAGAGCATACAATGGTTCGAAATCGCCTTTTTCTCCAGCTTGCAATGCTTCCTCAACTTTATGGTTACGGGGAATGACCGCTGGGTTGAGCGATCTCATAAGGACATAGGATGTTTCTAATTCTTGCTTTTCTTTTTTAAGACGGTTTTGCCAACGGGCGAACCAGTTCTGGAAAGTTTCCGACTCATAAAGTTCACCACCGGGAAGTTTTTTGCACAAGTCACGAAAGGTATTTGTAAAGTCTGCAGAATTGTTATGCATCCAATCGAGCAGATCGGTGATGAGCTTTTCATCCTTAATGCTCACCTCGGTAAGTCCAAGTTTGGAACCCATCATGGTAAGCCATTTACTTTTGTAAACCTGCTCAAACGAATTCAATAAATCTTCTACCGTTGCGATTACTTCTTCTCTTTTACCATCGATCAAAGGCAATAAACTTTCGGCCAGACGGGCGATGTTCCATTGTGCGATATAGGGTTGATTAGCATAGGCATAGCGTCCCCTATGGTCGATTGAACTGAAGACTGTGTCTGGTGCAAAAGTATCCATGAAAGCACAGGGCCCGTAATCAATGGTTTCTCCACTAAGAGCCATATTATCCGTGTTCATCACTCCATGAATAAAACCAACCCTCATCCAGTGGGTAATTAATGCTGCCTGTTGATCAATAACTGCTTCAATAACTGCGAGGACTTTGTTTTCTTTTCCCTTGATCTCTGGGAAATGCCTATCGATCATATAATCCAGTAGGGCTTCAGTAATTCTCTTATCTTGTTGCAAAGATGCAAATTCGAATGTGCCTACCCGGATATGTGAGCCTGCAATACGAGTTAAAACAGCACCGGATAATTCAGTTTCCCGAAACACTTTTTCTCCGGTTGATACAACTGCCAGGCTTCGCGTTGTGGGAATCCCAAGAGCGTGCATCGCTTCGCTGATTATGTATTCACGTAGCATCGGTCCTAGGGCGGCCCGCCCGTCCCCTCCTCGGGAGTAGGGTGTTCTTCCCGAACCTTTAAGTTGTAAATCAATGCGTTGACCGGAAGGAGTCAGGTGCTCTCCCATAACAATAGCCCGTCCGTCCCCAAGGATCGTAAAGTTACTAAATTGATGACCTGCATAGGCTTGGGCAAATGGTTCGGTTCCGTGGGGAAGTTGGTTTCCGCAAAGAAATTTGGTCCGCTCCTCTATGCTTAATTTACCGAGGTTTAGCCCAACCTGATCGGCGAGGCTTTGATTAAAGATAACCATCTCAGGTTGGTTGACCGGAGTAGGCGATAACTTTGAGAAAAAGACTTCGGGTAGTTCCGCGTAAGTACTTTCGAGGTGGAAACTAAACTTTGTCATTCCATTAAATAAATAAAATTACCCGCAGGTAATCAGTTGAGTTTCAGATATTCAACAACATCCCTAAGTTGCTGGGCATCGAGACCGAGACGATTTGCGGGTGCCATTAGGGAAGAATTCATCTTTTTTCGGGATTTAATATCTGATTTGGCAATGACTAAATCCTCGCCCCCAAATACTCGAATAACAAGAGGGTCACCTTCTGACTGAATGAATCCCTGAATCCGTTTGTCTCCTTTGACTAAAAGTTCTGTACCTTCATAGCCATGAGCCAAATCGGCGGATGGATCGGTGATAGCCTTAAGGATGGTTTCCCGGTTCTGCCCGCTTCCCCAACCAGCAAGGGTTGGTCCAAATTCAACGCCTACAGATCCAACTTTATGACATATGTAACAACGTCCGATTTGCTGCTTTCCATTATTTGGTTCTCCGGTAAGTGCGAGGATTTTCTCCGCTTCTGGAAGTTTAGTTTCCGGACCAAATGAAGTTGGTGCAATGCGGTCAACATAAGCAGTTGCTCCCGGGCTTTTTCCTGAAAGTAAATTTTTAACTTTATATTTATTCCATATTCCCTGATCCCGTTTTTCTATAAAAGCTTTAGCTAAGCTTGAAGTTTCATTCTTTCCATTTTTTGCAATTTCCACCATTACTTTCGCAGCTTGTGGAGCTTCGATTAAACTTAATGCAAACAGCATTGATCTGCTGATCTTCTCATCCAAGTTTTCATCGAGTGCCCATGATTTGAGTTCGGGGATAGAGGATACGGTATGCAGTCGCCAGACCAATCCGGCATACTTAGGCTCATATTTTTTTGTTCCCATGCTTTTCTTCAATACCGAATAAAATTTTTCTTCTTTGTCGGTACAGCCGATTCCAAAAGCCTCAACATAGAAACGATCCTTGCCATCGTAACCTCTCGCAATTTCGGACAGGATATCCCGTGCTTTTTCAAACGGTATATATCTCATAGCCAGTGCAACTTCCCGGCGGACCAAAGGCGATGAATCCTTAGCCAGTCTGCTTGCGTGTTCCAGCAACCGGTGGTTTTCGTGACGAAGGGCACGGAATGCACAAATTCTAATCCTCGGGTCCTCGTGATTAAGTTGAGATTCGACTATTTTTAGACCTTCTGCACCGAGCTTGGCCAATAACCAAACGGCACGTCCCTGGATAAATTCGTTTGAATGAGAGAGGAGTTGACGGACAGCGGGTATGGCTTTTTTTCCAGCTCTCTTCAATCTTGAACGTCCAATCTCTCGAACATTAGGGGAAGGGTTTTGGAGAGCCTTAATTTGTCCGGCAATTGTGTTAAAATCAAAAGTGGGAATGGATAATTTGGCAGCCTTAGGCA
>JABGWZ010000090.1 GCA_018675995.1 Opitutia bacterium
AATGAAGGGTAAAGGTAAGAAAAGAGATAATTGGTATTCTCATTTTGATAAATGTGGCAACTCAGAATTGGTTCGGCAACTCAGATTATTCAACAACCCACATTTTTAATTAATAAAAAGCTAATTTTTTTGCATTTGTTAATTATATATGTATTTATACTAAGTATGGAAATATACAAATTACTTCGTCTCGTATGTCTAAGCATTTTTATGGTGCCGGTTTTTGGTGTCTCACTTTTATACTCAAATACACTAATTGATTGCTGCGGTATTTTAATCAATAGGGAGGAGAAAATGGTAACTCGTCCTGTTGAAGTTGAAATTTCTAGACCGAATGCTGACCAAATTTCAAAACCAAGAAAGAAGATACCTTCCTTGGCAAGAAAAACTTCAGTAATTGGGGTAAAGAAAAATAAAAGCGTAAAGCAAATTACTTCCCATAGAAACCAACCAGGTACACCCATCATTAAACGACACGTTGCGGAAATGGGGAATTTAGTTAAGAGAAAGGCAATGCCGTCAGGACCTGGCGCAATAAATGGATTTAGAGGCATAAATACTGGTAAATGCGGTCCTACTGGAGTCACTTCATCCGCTCCCTCTTTTCCGGCACTTTTTTATTATGCACCAAGGATGAAAAGTATCCGGGTTACATCTGCTCCGAATATCGAAGGCTGGGAAAAGAGTCTTCGCGAAGAAATGAGACTGAATGGCCGGGCAAAACATACGATCAACCGTTTGCTCTACCGAATACAGGACTATTATGAAGACCCAACCATTGTTGCTTCTGATTATGCCCCGGGTAATGAGGGTTATCAGCCAAGTGCAGAAGCCCGGGAAATTGCTGAAACCCGTATTCGTAGATCTGTTGAATCAATGGCTGAGTTTTATAAGCAATCTGGGAATCCAAGTATGGAACCAAGTAAGTCAGCAAATGGTGCAATGATGATGAAAGGTAAACTTGCATTCATTAATACCCAGTTGGATAAGCTTGGGAAACCTCGTGTTGGAATAGAGGAACTGCGTGGAATTGTTGGAATGAAAATAAATCCACCTGCACAAATGCCCATGCCTGTCGAAAGAATTGCAACACCCGAAGGCATGGTACCTGCCCAACCTGTTCCCCAAATTGCCAATCAAGTTGAACAGCCAGTGGAAGCCCTGCAAAATCTTGATTTGGCTGCGCTTGGTATTAATAAGGAGGATGTAATAAATGGAAATGTAGATGAAATTTATCTTACATTTGCCCGTTGGCTGGCTGATAAAGGAAAGACTTTTCCATCCCTCGACCCTGAAGTGGACGACCGTACTCTCCGCTATTTTGAACTTGTGAACCGTGAACTTCGTGAGCTTGGTAAATTTGAGAATTTACAGATTTTTCGTCAGAAAACACTTGCCCATCTCGATGAAGTTCTTGATGACCGTGGGCTTACACTTGAACCCGGCGAAATGGAACCACAGGTTGACCCAGCAAACGAAACTGTGGACGATGATCCATTATTCCGGGGGCAGAAGAGTAATTCTACCCCTTATGTGCACCTCGCCAGCCTGCCAGGTAATGTAGTATCAACAGGTACGAAAAGTGATTTTGAAGAGAGCCGCCCCCAACGCAGGGAAAGGTTTGACGATTCAGGGAACAGTATAAGTGTGCGTGTAATGAATAACCTGCCCGGCAGAATAATTCATTGATTGAATTTTGTGTTCTATCTCACAATTAAAATTAAAAAATGTTTTTAATTCAATATTCCTCGATCAAGATTGAGATTTAATTCTTAAGAAATTTCGCACTCTTTTGCTTAAGAGCAATTATCCAGTTGGTAAAAAGCGCATGTTTCTGGGTTGGGTTTTTTCGAACTTATTTTAAAAAGTAGACATGACTTTTTTAAAATATTTTAGTGCCGCCACAATAGTCTGTGCGATCTGTTTGCATGCCTTGAACATCCACCCGTTGAATGTGATTATTCATCTAGTCGGTGCCTGTACCTGGAGCGTTGTCGGCTTTGCCTGGAAGGAAAAAAGTATAATTCTCAATTTCCTCCCCCAAGTTTTTATCTTGAGTGGTGGCTTGATTTACAGCGAATTTTTTTAACCTTCCATCCGTTCATAAGAAATTGCTTCTATCTTCGGGATGTAATTTTTATGGTTCGCTCTCGAGGGTAAATTCCTGTTCCAGTTGGGTATCCTGCTCCTCTTCAAAACGGGCAAAGGATGACGGGAGTTCCTTCTTTGTTTGAATGCCCATTTTGCGCAGCTTTTCCACCTGTCCAACCAAGTGCCCGCTACCGGTGGATAACCGTTCCACCGCGGTTTGATGTGCTGATGATGCCTTGCTCAGTGCCTTTCCGATTTCATCCATACTCTCAAGAAAGTTGACAAATTTATCGTACAATAAGCCTGCCCGCTTGGCCACATCGCGAGCGTGCTTGTTTTGCTTTTCCAGTTTCCACAGGTTGGCCACAGTTTTTATGGTCGCCATTAATGTGGTGGAGGTAACCAGCACAATTTTCTTCTCAAATGCATACTGGTACAGGTCGGGGTCAAGGCGGAGGGCTTCACCAAAAGCCGGTTCAACCGGAACGAAAAGAAGGACAAAATCCGGTGTGTTAATTTTTTCAATCGCCGGGTAATCTTTCTCCGATAATTCATCAATATGCTTTTTAACGGATTGCAAATGATCTTTCTGTGCCTGTCGGCGCTCCACTTCATCCTCGGTCGCAATCGATCGCTCATAAGCGGTAAGGGATACCTTGGCATCGACCACGATTGCCCGGTTCTCCGGCAGGCGAATAATCGCATCCGGTCGTTGACGGTCAAAAGTTTCCTGCATCGAAAATTCCTGCCCCTTTATTAAACCGGATGCTTCCAAAGTACGCTCCAGAATAAATTCCCCCCAGTCTCCCTGTTTTTTGGAATCCCCCTTAAGTGCGGTGGTTAAATTACGGGCCTCCTCGCTCAGTTGAGCCTGGGCATTTTGCAGGTTGCCCAGAAACTCTTTCATCGATGCATGCTGGGAGACATCTTTTTCATGCATATCCTCAATTTTTTTCCGGAATGCCTTGATGTCCTTATCGAGGGGCTCGAGTACATGTTTTAAGTTTTCCCTGTTTGCTTCGGTAAATTTGGCACTCTTTTGTTCGAGTATTTTATTAGCGAGGTTTTCGAACCGCTCCTGCATTTGCTTATGGGCAGCTTCCTGTTCCTTCACCTGTTCTTCGAGTCTTCGGTTAAGTTCATCATTCTGGGTCGCCTTTTGCACTTTTTCATAGTCCGCCTGTTTCAATTGTTCCCGTAACTCCGCCTCGAGTTGCTGACCCTGTTGAATTTCCTCCTTTTGCAGGCGATTTTCTGTGGCCAGTGCATGTGCGGAGCCCTCAAGTTCGCTGATTTTTAACTGAAGTTCCTCGGAGTCGCCATTTTTCAGGTTTCTATTTTTTACCACATAAATGACCAGGGCAATTAAGCCCACACTCATACCCGCCATTCCATAAATCACTGCTTCCATAATTTCCACATTTCGAACTTGTGGAAAGGGTACCCCCCTTGTCAAGCCTTCGGGATCACTGTGGTCAAAATCTTTTGTTTTTAAAAAGAGAGTACTTATCTATCTTGTCATCGC
>JABGWZ010000137.1 GCA_018675995.1 Opitutia bacterium
TAAGATCGAACATTTTCGAATCCTTTCACAAGCTCTGATTGAATCTCCAGATTCCCCAAGGGTTCTGACCGGTGACTTTAATGAACCACAGGCATTCATGACATCCGGTCAAATCGTTTCCTTTGAGGGCAAAATCAAAGAAAATGGAGGAGTAAATGTGTCTGGACAATACTCGAAGAACACTCCGGATGGAATCCCTCAAAAAAACGCCGAATGGGGACGATCCGTACGCTCCGTGCTTTCATCCCACGCCCATGGAATGCAAAATGTCTATGAGCATACGCATGGCATGCACCCTACCCCAGTAACTCATTTAGTGAGAGGAGCAGGTGAACGCTGTTTTGATCACGGATTTGCATCGCGTCATTGTAAAGTAATTAATTCCGGCTACCACCATGAATGGCGAAGATCCGGACTCAGTGACCATTCGGCATTGTGGTTTGAAATCAGACCACAACCAATCCCACCCATGATCATATGGGATGAAAAATAATCACCCAAGCCAAAGTTTTCGGAAACTGTGGTCGGGATCATAGTATTCGGCCTGTTTTTCCAAATTAAAAGCTCGATTAGGGCGTGGGTCATTCCCGACCCCGCCTAAATACATCCAGTTTCCATAATTACTGCAGGGGTCATAATCAATTAAGTGCTCCTCAAAGTGTTTGGCACCGGCCAGCCAGTCCTGACCTAGATCGTGAACAAGATAAGACGCTACATTTTGCCGACCACGATTACTCATCCATCCGGTTGTGGCTAATTCAATCATATTGGCATTAACAAAGGCGTTGGGAGTTCTTCCTTCTTTCCAACGCTGGAATGTTTTCGGATCGCCCAGGGATTTCTTTTCATCTGTCTCTTTCATTCCATTTCTTTTAAAAATTTGGGCTCCATAACGGCGGGCGACAAAGCGGAAAAATTCACGCCACAATAGTTCGAAGAATAACCAATAGGTACTGTCATTGGCCACCCGCTCCTCCTCGTATTTTTTGATTTCCCAATAAACCTCCACCGCGGAGATGCATCCAGTCGATAACCAGGGAGATAGCTTGGATGAATAATCCGCCCCAACCAGTCCGTTTCTTGTTTCCTTGTAATCCTTCAAACAATCGCGTTCCCAGATCCATTGGTGCATCCATTTTTTTGCTTCCTTCGCACCGCCAAGAAAATCCAATACCGCCCGCTCATCTTTTGGAGATTCCTCAAATCCAAGAGATCCGAGCGTGGGCAGCTCGGTTTTTGCCTTCCATGAACAGGCGATTCTATCCGGCGATCGAAAAAGACTGCGAATCTGCATATTCTTTTCCACTTTCCGACGAAAGGAACTGAACACGGCAGGCAAACCCTCTAAAGCAAAAGGGAGATCAGCCTCTTCCCATATGCCTTTCCCTCCCGTGAGAATAAGATTTATCTGATTGGCAAGGACGCGTTCCTGCTCCGTTTCCTCCCAGGCATCTTCTTTTTGGGCGTAACAAAGCTCAGCCCCAAAGCTTTCCATTAACCTGGGGATCTCATCCACGGCCCCGCCCTGAAGAAATTCAATAGTTCCCCCGAGCCCATTGATTTCACGCTCCAGTTCCTTTAATGACTCAAAAATAAATTTCGCCCGGATTGAACCCATTCTTACAGGTTCTGATGAAGTGTTCCAAATCCGGGATTCTAATATATAAACACAGAGGACTTCATCGCACTCATCCAGTGCACGAACTAAACATTCGTTGTCCGAAATTCGTAAATTATTCCGAAACCATACAATTCCTTTTTTCATGTCCTATACAATTTTGGACACAAAGCAGAAATACACAATTTCTCAGTCCGCTCAAAGGTCAGGATTTTTGGTCCTGAATAATGTGCTCAGCAGTTAACCGGCCTGACTTCATGGCTGAATCGATCGAAGGTAAGCCAAAATAATCCCCGCAACGGTAAACTTCGGTTAAGGCTGGTTTTGGACTTGGCGGATTGGTACAGGAAGGAACAGCTTGTTGGATTCGATATCCTTTTACATATTTCCAACCCTCCGCTTTTTTCCCAAACCATTCTGTTAATTGTCTCTTTGCCTGATTTGCAATTTCTTCCATATCCAACTTTTTTTTTCCAATCACACTTACAGATGCGAGTGCCTGGCCCACTGGTGCACAATCACATAAGGTACTTACGAAGGTAAGATTATTGATCGGTCCATTGCCTGTACCATCAAGATAAAGAATGGGTTCATCACTTGGCAGATCATTAACCGATA
>JABGWZ010000096.1 GCA_018675995.1 Opitutia bacterium
CTCGTCATAGCAAGTCCAAAAGGAATATTTCAAGATCAAGAAGTTTCAATAATTCAAGACTTCATAAACAGTGGAGAAGGGAGTCTACTTATAACAATGGATCCAACACAGGAAATAGCACTTATAGACAAACCTGCTTTTGGACTACGAGAAACATTAAGAGGATGGGGAATAAGATGTCACGATATACTTGTCTATGATGCTGATGAAAGAAACTTTGATATATTCAGCGGAGACTATTCTTTACGCACATACTCGAAAGATTCAAAACACAAAATCATTGATAGTTTGCGGGAAGGCGGATACTCAATTCAATCAAACAACCTTAGACCAATAGAATCGATATCTGCAACAGAATCTAAATTTAAATCATTGGAGTTAATTTATAGTTCGAGATCCTCCTGGGGTATCACTTCTTGGTCTAACAGGAAACAACCACCAGAAAAAAATGAGCTTCTAGATATAAATGGTCCACTTCCAATAATAACGATTTCGGAGACTGAAAATAGTTCAACAAAATCTGACTTTAAAAGTAAGATAGCTGTAATAGGATCATCTACTATTTTATCCAACAAAAAGCTTAAAAACAATAGTGGGAATCGCATTTTATCAAGTAAGATTATATACTGGCTCACACAAAAAGAAAGTATGCTAAACATTAAGCCCAAGAGAATACCATTGTATAATTTGACACTCAATAAACTTGAATCTAATAAACTAATGTATTCCATCTCAGTCGTACCCATCTTAATTGCATTAATTGGATTATTTGTTGGCTGGCTTCGGAAAGAACTATAATGAAAAACCTCAAAAGTATTCTAATTTTATGCAATTTGATAGTTTTTGCAGTAATCTATCTTTCAATTAAAGACACAGAAAAGTTAAGTTCTAATAAAAGATTTTTAATTGATGATATCAGTAGCCTTCGAGAATTTGAGATTAATTTTTATAATAAAAATATAGTGTTCAAAAAGTTAAATAATGATTGGTTTGTTAACTCACCGATAAAGTGGAAAGCAAACGAAATGGCTATATCAAAATTTATCGCAATTTTCTCACATCTAAAAAAAGAAATACTATTTACAAAAGAAGAATTATTACAGAGAGGAGAACTGATATCCGACTATGGAATAGATAATAAATCAATAAGCATCAAACTTAGAAATTCTAATATTTCAACTGAAGTTGTACTGGGAAAGAAAACACGCGATGAAAAGTTTTTTTATGCAGACATTAACACAAATGCAAATAATTCGAATGCAATTTGGAGAATTCCTATTGAAATTGAAGAATTAACAAATATGACATCAAATAATTGGTTAGACGAAGAACTAATTCAAAAAAATCTATACTCAATTGATGAATTAACAGTAAACTTTAAACTTTCAGAGAATGATCACACTGAAACTATATTAAAAAAGATAGATAATAAATGGGAGTTCATAAAACCATTTAGCTCAAACGCAAACAAAGAAAAAGTCAGAATTCTATTGAATAATCTGCTATCAAAAAAAATTTACGACTTCAACTTTAACAACAAAGATAATAGTATAAAGGATACACTAACAAGTGATTGGATAATTAAATTAGAAATTAAGGACAATGGGAATACATCTACTTTCAAGTTTGGTGAAAAACTCATTGAAAAGGATTTAGTATATAGATACTGCAATACAAGTTATTCTGAACACATTGTTAAAGTTAATGATCAATTCACAGAATTACTTTCGGATTGGTCTTCAAAACTTAGAGAAAGAAAAATATTTGAATATGGCAAAGATGAAATTAAGCGAATAGATTTCATTAAATCTGATAATAACTTCACAATTGAAAAAAAGGATAATCTCAATTGGAATATCATAAATAGGAATAATTACAATGTTCAGGAAATAGGAGACAAACAAATAATTGAGAATTTTATTTCATATCTAAATGCGGTAGAAGTAAAAGAGTTTCTTTCATTTGATCCTACAAGTATTAATAAAAACTATCTTAAAAAAGGTGATTTGGTCTTCAAACTTAAAATATCGATGCAAGATACAACCCAAAGAACAATTATTGTATCTAAAAGTGATAAAGACGCATCTTTATGGAAAACATTAATAAAGGAAGAATCTTTACTTTGCCTTGTTGATAAAAGTTGGGATGAAATTTACAATAAAAAAGGATACGACTATAAAAGTAGAGATTTATTTAATGATAAAATGAAAATTAAGGCTATTCAATTCAGAAAAATTGACGATAATAATACTTTAATGAAAATTAATAATGAAAATACTATTGTATTATCTCAACTCATTCAAGAACTGACAGCCTCAAAATATATTAATAAGAAAAGTAAAAAAGAAGGAACATGGAGTGGAGGTGACTGGATACCATGGACTTATAATATAGATTTATTTAATGAATCTAATGAACAACTTCATGTTTTAAAATTAAGTAATACTATTAATGACAATTATTATCTAGGTAATTTAAGTGATAATAATCTTACTTTCGAAATAGATAATTCTAAATTTCATTCAATAATTAATACTATAATTAGAACGCAATGAAATCATTGAAAATTTTCAGTTGAATCCTAAAAAAGCATATTATTTAAAAAATAGAATTGAAATCACTTCAATTATTTTGGTTATTTTTTTAATTTTACAAGGATTTTATTATTTCAATAAAAACAATAATTTCAGACTTCCTAATTTTATTGTGGACATAATTTTAAGTAATTTATTCGCAGAAGAGAAATTAATTGTTCAAAATTTACATCTTCAACTTAATAAAACGATTCTTCTTGATCAAATTAGAATGGATTCGACAGATTTAAAGTACGATATTTCTGGAGTCAAAATTAAATACCATAATTTTTTTAGTCTAAATTTAAGCAATATTAAAATTTTAGACATTAAGAAATTTAATCTTATTAAATCTGGAAATGAATATTCCTTTAAAAATATTACGATCCAAAGAATTGAAAATAAAATTAAGTATTACTTTGAACATTTTAATAAAATTAGCACTGTAAAGTTTTCTGGAATAATTGTAGAAGATAAACTCAAATACTTAATTAAATCACTTAACATTAAAGAAAAGGAATCTAATTATTTAACATCAATCTTTGAAAAAATAGTGGAGACACAATCCACACGAATTGCAATTGATAACAAGAAATTACAGATTTTAGTTAATTGCAATATCGACAATAATATAACACTCAATATACATCAAACAAACTACAGTCAAAACGATCTCAAATATCTTACTGGTTTAACAGGAATGATAAAATTCCCCATACATGAACCTCGAAATATACTTTTCTCGCTCAGCATTAAAGATCAAATAATTTATTTTGAGAACACTTCTTTGAATATTTCCAATCTTATTTTAAAAAGAAAAAAATCTGACAACCACTTTGATAATAATTTGTACCATAGTTTTATTTCATTTCAGAAATTAATTTTTTCAGGCAAAGTTATCGGGGATTTAGCAGGGTTTAGCATGTATGTAAATGAAGATAGTAATACATTCAAAACTCTTTTTATATCAGATACAAAAGAGTCTACAGTATCAAATGAATTAAAATACAACTTTCTAGAAAAAAAATATAAGCTTAGTGGAACTTCTAGGTTCATACCTAAAAATTTCAATTTATCATACAACGACAATAATCAATCTGTAAAAATAATTGATGGTGATGAACTTATTATTAACTTAACGAATAATAATAATCTTATTTCACTTATTGACATCAATACAATAAATTTCTCTGTTTTAGATTCGCCGCCTGGTGATTTTGAAGGCAAGGGTACATTAGACAATAATTTCTCCTTTAAATTTTTAAAATCCAAACTTAAAATGGGTAATAGCATTGTTGAAGGAAGTTACGCACAAGAGTTTTATCCTCTACATTATTCGTTTAATGTTTCAGGAGTTTGTGACCCCAATGACCTTAATAATTGGATGGGGGATTGGTGGAAGACCATTTGGTCTGATTTTCAATTTCATCAAGGTTCTGTCCCTTACGGGAATTTCGCAATCGATGGAATTTGGGGTCAAAATGATAAAACTACTCTTGTTGGCTCTGTAAAAACAGATGCTTTAACATTTAGAAACTTGAATCTAAAGCAAACTGACATCACTGTCAAATTAGACGAAAACTCGACTGAAATTTCTACACCGAAGATCATACACAATTATGGTTCCATCATGGGAAGCATTAAATTTTTGCGAAGGAATGATAAACTAAGTTCACTTACATATTATTTAGATGGTAATTTACCAATAAACGATGGAACCAAAGTGTTTGGTTCAGTAGTTGAAGATTATTTAAATGATTTCAACACTTCTGATATTAACATAATTAGTAGCGGCACAATCCCATTGCAATTAAATGAAACAAACAAAACTTCCGTCGTAAACTCTTCATACGAGATAAATTTTTCGGCTGAACAAAATGGCACATGGAATGGAGTATATTATGATACAATTAGAGGTAAGATTATTTCTGTTGATAACAATTTAACAATTCATTTACCTAATATTGTTTCTGAAGGGACCGAATTATCCATAAAAGCGAACTTTAAAGAAACTGATAGTTACTCCCTATCCTTAAACCTTAAAGATGCCCCTTTTCATAAAATTATAAATTCAATTATAGATTATGAGGTTTCTAGTGGAAACTCTATTTCATCAAGCACCCATGATCTGAATAAAAATCTTACTGGTTCGGTTAATCTGTCTTTCAATGGCAATGGTATTTTAAAAGATTCCTCATCCTTAAAAGGGAGCGGTAAAATTACTGTTAATGATAAAAACTTAAGGCAAATTCATTTATTAGGAACATTATCTGAAAGTTTGAATATTCTTCCAATCCCATTACCAATCGGGACTCTAAACTTTAATAAATTAAGTGGTCATTTCAATTTAGAAAATGACCACATTTACTTTGACGACTTATCTTTAACAAGTTTATTGTCTAAGCTTTCTAGTTCAGGTTCTATTAATTTTAATAGCGGAACTATAGATTTTACATCGAATTTAAATATTGTAGGAAACCTTTTTCCTATAATCGACAGAATCGACCCCCTATCTATTATATCAGACATCAAACTTTCCGGGCACTGGGAAAATCCGAATTGGAAAATCCAATTGAGTGAAATTAAGTAATAATTGTTCAGCTATTTAAAATCAAACATTGCCATAACGCATTATAAAATTTTGTATAAGAAGATTATTAACTTTTAATTGGAGGAAATTATTTTGGACTTAAGCGAACTAAAAGGGATTATTACCCTTATGCAAAAATCAGACTTGACTGATCTTGAAATCGAAACACAAGACCTCAAACTTCGACTCGGTCGCCCCGGGCAAACGGCGGTAATAAATTCACAACCTGTTGAGCAGGTTATGCCAGTTACTCAACCACCTCCATCGATATCTCAATCCAAGGTTCCCGAAGAAGAAGGTATTTATATATTCAAGTCCCCTATGGTTGGAACTTTTTACAGGAAACCCTCCCCAGATGATCCTACATTTGTCTCTATTGGAGATACAGTCAACAAATCATCCGTGTTATGCATAATCGAAGCAATGAAGGTCATGAACGAAATTCAATCTGACCAAAATGGTGAAGTTATTGAAATTTTTGTTGAGGACAGCGTAAGCGTTGAATATGGACAACCACTTTTTAAAATCCGTACTTAACGAGATTTTATCATGATTAAAAAAATCCTCATTGCTAACCGAGGGGAAATCGCTCTCCGTATTGTCAGAGCATGCCGAGAATTAGGTATACATTCCCTTGCCGTATATTCTGAAGCTGATGAACAGTCACTTCATGTTCAGTTAGCCGATGAAGCAATTTGTATTGGACCAGCTAGTGGGTCTGAAAGTTATCTCCGAACCGATCGGATTCTTAGCGCAGCTGAAGTAGGTGATATTGATGCAATTCACCCTGGGTATGGTTTCCTTTCGGAGAATGCTGAGTTTGCTGAACAATGTGAATCTTGCAATATCCAGTTTATTGGACCAAAAGCTGAGACCATAAAGAAAATGGGTGATAAAGCAATGGCCAGAGAAACTGTCTCCAAAGCTGGCGTACCTATAATCCAAGGAAGCGATGGCCCATTGGATAATGAAGTTGAAGCCACAAAAGTCGCACAGAAAATTGGTTTTCCCGTTATTATCAAAGCGGTCTCCGGCGGGGGGGGAAGAGGTATGAGGATTGCTCATAATGCTGTAACTTTTGCTAAAGAATTTCTTTCTGCTAAAATGGAAGCAGAAAAGGCATTTGGGGATGGATCGTTATATGTCGAAAAGTATCTCGAAAACCCTAGGCATATTGAATTTCAAATTCTTGCTGATAAACATGGTAATATGGTTCACCTTGGGGAACGAGATTGTTCAGTTCAGCGGCGTCACCAGAAAGTTATCGAAGAAGCACCATCTCCATTTTTGGATAAGAGCCTGAGAAATAGAATGGGAAAATCCGCCATCAAGGCAGCGGAAGCTGCTGATTATGTAAACGCAGGCACTATCGAATTCCTGGTAGACTCCAATGGGAAATATTACTTTATTGAAATGAATACAAGGATTCAAGTTGAGCATGCAGTTACTGAAGAAGCAACTGGTATCGACCTGATTAAAGAACAGATTCAAATAGCTTCTGGTAAAAGGCTTACTTTTTCACAAAAAGATATCGTCATAAACAAACATGCCATAGAGTGTAGAATATGTGCTGAAAATCCAGCCAAAGGGTTTATTCCATCACCTGGCACTATTGGTCTCTACTATGCACCAGGTGGTCATGGCGTTCGAGTAGATTCCCATGCTTATGGGGGTTATACGGTATCGCCTCATTACGATAGCATGATATGTAAACTCATAACTTATGGACGAACACGTAAAATTGCTTTGGATAGAATGTATCGTGCTCTCAGCGAGTACATCATTCGTGGGATAGATACGAATATAGATTTTCTCAAAGCCGTTATCCTTGATCCCGCATTCCGCCAAGGTGAAGCAACCACTTCCTACATTGAGGAATTCTTATCCCGTGCACCAAAAGATTTACTGGAAAATCCTGTAAAAGAATCAAACAAATGAGTAAAAAAGAAAAAGAAGAGATAGAAGAAACAATCATTCCTACCATGTCTGAAGAATCGAGTGAGTTAGGTACTATTCGTATAAACCATAGTGTTATCGCAGGAATCGTAAGGCTCGCGACTCAAGCAGTTAAAGGGGTAGTAAATGTAGGTTCTGCAGGGGTAGTTGAAGGTTTAACGGACTTCTTTTCTAAAAAAGAGTCTGAGCGGGGAGTTAAAGTAACTGAGTCAAACGATGGGGGCTATGAAGTTGAGGTGCGAGTTGTACTCGAATTTGGTGTGGATCTTGCAAAAACAGGGGTTCTCATACAAGAAAACATTCGAGACCAAATACTGTCTATGACTGGAAATCACGCAAGTTCCATAGATATAATTATTGACGATATAAAAATGGACTCTCAGGAAAAAGACGAAGAAGACACAAAATGGGCAACTGAATCGACAACTTAAAACCCCTTAATGATCGATAGAAAATTGCAAGAAATCTCTAATTGGTCATTCAGTGAAGCGATCAACAATCCCCTGTATATTTATGCATTATGTCTATTTTTTTTACTTTGCTTGATCTTGTATATCATCCGTAGATTAAAAAAAGATTTAATTAATATTTTCGAAGATGATAATGGTAATGTTCAAATAACCCAAGACGCACTACACGAATTGGTAGGAAAAACCTGCGAAGAAATACCTGGAGTATTTGTTCCTTCCACAACCATATTCACAAAGCGAGGTACTGTACGACTAAGTGTAAGGATACGAATCAAGCAAGATTGCAACATCAAAGAAATTCGTTCGAAAATACAGGATAGCATTGAGAAAACTATGGTACAGAATTTAAGTTTCAATAACTTTCAAGGTTGCGATGTGATAATTAAGGGATTTCAAAAAGATAGTTAAGGAGAAATCTTTTTTTTCATGACTGGTGGTGATAATTTAATTGATACTACTGTCTGTCTAACTCTTGTTTCCCAAGTAGAATCGGCCTCATCTACCAAAAATTGCGACTCTACCCAGGCACTTCCAATCGGTTTTTTAAGAAGAGGTGAATAGCCACCCGACAAAACTCTTCCGACTTCTTTCCCATTGCAATAAACAACTGCATCATCTCTAGGTATTTTTCGATCTTCAACTTCGTAAAAGCATACTTTACCCACAACCCCTTTTTCTCTTTCTGCTAGTAGGGAAGATTTACCGACAAATTCCTTATTCCATTTAATCGCCCAAGAAAGTCCAGCTTGTAGGGGACTAATTGAATCTGATATTTCATGACCATATAATGGAAAGCCAGCCTCTAGTCGCAAACTGTCTCTGGCAGCAAGCCCTGCCCATTGAACTTCTTTTTTAGCCTCATATTCATTGAAAGAATTTGCCCACAAGATCGAATCATTGATATTGCAATAAATTTCAAAGCCATCCTCTCCCGTATATCCAGTCCTGGCAATAAGTGCTTCGCCTAAATTAAATGTACTCCTCAAAAAGGACATCTTAGGCATTTTAGACAAATCTTTGTCAACAATATCGGATAAAACCTTCACGCTCGCTGGTCCCTGTAATGCAATTTGGCCAAAAGCATTTGAAACATTTTCTATGGTACAATCAAACCTTGCAACATATTGTGAGAAATGTTGAAAATCCTTTAAAATATTAGATGCGTTCACACACAAAAAATACTCTTCATCACTTTTTTTATACGCAATGAGATCGTCAACTGTCGCTCCATTTTCATAACAAAAAGGAGAGTAAATTGCTTTACCAGGTTCAACATTCGATACTGAGTTGGTAAGAATAAAATCAAGAAACTTACTAGCATCCGGACCATGCACAACGATTTCACCCATGTGAGAGACATCAAACAATGAACAATGCAACCTTGTATGAAGATGCTCTTCAACAGAACTCCCATAAGAAACTGGCATTTCCCAACCAGCAAATTCAGTAAATCTTGCTGATTTTTCTCTGTGAAATTCGTGTAAGTTTAATTTATGGGATTTTGTCATGAAAGAAAAAACATTAACTTGAAGCAAAGTTACTTTTAATATTAAATATCCCTTTTGCAAGCTACTGTTAAAAATTAACAAAATCTTGAGAGGCTTGTAGTGAACCCACTCTATTCCATTTGATTTACGAACTTATTATAGCTGTCTCCCTAACAATTGGGGTTTCCGCACTGTGCTCAACCTTAGAAGCACTAATATTAAGTGTAACATCAGCTGAAATTGAAAATCTTAAACTCATATCTCCCCGGAAAGGCTCTCTTTTGGAAAAATTTCATGAAGAAATTGAAGAAACAAGTTCAGCAATACTCAGTTTAAACACTATTGCTAACACTTTGGGAGCAACTCTCGTTGGTGGTTTAGCTGAAAATGTTCTGGGAGGTGGATCAAACAACTTATTAATTTTCGCCTGTGGTTTGACACTTGGTATTCTCTTCTTCTCTGAAATTCTTCCCAAAAATTTAGCTTTTTCATACCGATCAGAAATTGTGGGTAAATTTGTATACCCACTCCTAATAGTAAGAATAATCATGTCTCCATTTTCCAAAATCTGTAAGGCTACTGTTAAAGCTGTAGTACCAAACAAGAAAAGGATAGATGGTAGCGACGAAGAGGAAATTATTCTTTTGGCAAAAAAAGGGGCTAAAGAAGGAACACTGTCAAATGCAGAAAGCAAACTTGTTACTAATTCTCTTAAATTAGACCAAGTAATCATTCGAGATATCATGACTCCAAGAACTGTTGTAACTTCCCTGGATGAAAAACTCAGTGTTAACGATGTATTTAAGATTCACCCGAATGTTCCATTTGCACGCCTCCCCATTTTCAAAGATTCTATCGACACTATTTCCGGGATGGTAAGGCGAAGAGACTTACACAATGCGATTGTTAAAAACAATGGGGGGAAAAAACTTCACGAATTAGCAAAAGAAGCGATATTTATGCCTGAAAATGCTTCTGCTGATAAGGCATTACGGCTCTTATTATCAGAACATTGCCAATTAAGTATAATAGTTGATGAATTTGGCTCTGTTGTTGGAGTGCTTGCATTGGAAGACATAATCGAAAGTATACTCGGGCAAGAAATATTTGAACATGATGACCCTGCGGTGGATATGAGGGAACTTGCAAAAAGAAAACATGCGTTCGAAGTCGAAAAAGAAAATACTCATAAATAAATACTTATGATTTCTGAAAATTTAACAAAGTTTTCTACAAGCTATTGGGTTCACAACTTTAGTCCCTTCCTTTGGAAGTTTCCAGCTCCCTATTCAGATTGGGGGCCAGGAGGGATTCGTTGGTACGGAATTTCATACCTCTTGGGCTTCATCGCTGCAGGTATTTTACTAAAAATTGCGTGGAAAAAAGGTAAGAGCCCCTATGATCCAGAACAGATTATGAACCTCCTAACTTTTCAAATACTGGGGGTTTTACTAGGAGGTAGAATAGGATACGCACTCCTTTACCAAGGCGAAAAATTATTAAATGACCCATTATTAATTCTTAGAGTTTGGGAAGGTGGCATGGCAAGCCATGGCGGTTTCATTGGTGTATGCATTGCCACCCTCTGGTATGCTAGATACTCAAAACAATCCCCCTTCCCTATTAGCGACTTAATCGTTTATATCGTTCCGCCCGGACTCTTTTTGGGCAGAATTGCAAACTTTATAAACGGAGAGCTTTGGGGACGGATAACAGAAATAAAATGGGGAGTACTTTTCCCTAATGCTCCGGGTTTTGCAGAAAGTATAGCAAGACACCCTTCCCAATTATACGCTGCAATGACAGAGGGATTAATGCCTTTTATATTCGTTCAATGGCGATTTTGGAAAACTGAAATTACCACAAAATGTCCGGGCGTATTATCTGGGGAATTTTTAATCATTTATTCAATAGCAAGAATTTTCAACGAATTTTTTCGTGAACCAGATGCCACCCTAATTCTAGGAATGACTAGGGGCCAATTCTACTCTTTGTTTTTAGTTGCAGGAGGTTTAGTTTTAATTTTGATTTCTCGCAAAAAATCACGATCGCAAGAATAAAATAATTGTTTTAATTTCATTTTTCTCAATTTATTTTCTTTTCAAAGATAATTATCTTTGACAGGTCTTGCGAAAGAAAGAAAGTAAGGACATTAACTTAAACTCATGATCGGTAATTTATTCGGCTTCTTATCAAACGATATCGGAATAGACCTTGGCACGGCAAATACCTTGGTATTCGTTAAAGATAGGGGTATTGTCCTGAGGGAACCCAGCGTGGTTGCCCGCTATAAAACCAGTAAAAAGGTTTGTGCAGTGGGTTCGGATGCCAAACGAATGCTTGGTAGAACACCTGGGACAATTGAAGCGCTCCGCCCAATGAAAGATGGAGTTATTGCAGATTTTGAGATTTCAGAAGCGATGCTCAGGTATTTTATAGAGAAAGTTGACAAAAGAAAATTGGTACCACCGCGCGTAGTTATAGCTGTACCATCCGGCATAACGGCTGTTGAAAAACGGGCAGTTAAAGATTCTGCGATTAGGGCTGGTGCAAGAGAAGTGTTGCTTCTTGGAGAGCCCATGGCTGCTTCTATAGGTGCAGGTCTTCCAATAGATGAAGAATACGCAAACATGATTGTTGATATTGGCGGTGGCACAACGGAAGTTGCCATTATATCAATTTCTGGAGTATCTTTTCAAAGAAGTATTCGCGTTGGAGGTGACGAACTTGATGAGGCAATTATTGCCTACATGAAAAAAGCTTATGGTCTTCTTATTGGAGAAAGAACCGCAGAAGAGATTAAGTTTACAGTTGGTTCTGCGGCACCAATAGTTAATGGTGAACTAAGTTTAGATGTACGTGGCCGAGATGCTACAGCTGGACTACCTGTTACAAAGCATATCACTTCACAAGAAATCAGGGAAGAAGCACTCAAAGAAGTTGTTACTCAAATTGTTGACTTAGTAAAGAACGCGCTAGACAGATGTCAACCAGAGCACTCTGCCGACCTTATTGATCGCGGTATTGTTTTAGCAGGTGGTGGTGCACTTATACGAGGACTTGATCAAGTTATAAGTGACGCAACTGGCTTAACAGTAATACAAGCTGAGGACCCTCTTTGTTGCGTTGCAAACGGTACAGGGAAATTCTTAGATTTATTAGGCACTCTCACCCGAGACCAAGTTGACAGACTCGTTACGCAGTAAGTTAAAGATTTGGTCAAAAAGTCAGACAGGCGAAAGAAACAACCATTCCTATACCTAGGATTCTTTATTATAATTTGGTGGCTCGTCCCCAATAGTGTAAAGTTATTTACAAAATCTGCTTTTCGAGAGTTTCAGGCACCAATTTGGGAAATAAGTTCTCGAATTGATGATCTTACTGATTATTGGGGTCACATGTCGGACTCGAAAGTAACTTTGATTGAAAAAGGAAAAGAGTTTGCGAGAATAAGATCTGACGTAGACATTCAAAAAATTAGAGCAGATGAATTTGAACACGAAATCACAAGACTTAAAACACTCAAAAACTCAATCGAAAGCCTAAATTCTACAATAAATTTAGATCCTAGCATCCAGTATAACTCAATTCTTGCCAGAGTTTCAGTAAGGAAAATGAGTGCTTGGTGGCAACAAATTACTATTCGTAAAGGAGAAAACCATGGGATCACTCTCGGAAATGGAGTTGTATTTAACGGTGGCGTGTTAGGCCGTGTTAGAAAAGTTGATACTAGATCGTCTGAAATTGAAATTATCACCAACCCGAATTTCAGGATAGTTGCCCATTTTGCAAAAGATAAACGACCAGTCACCTACCAAGGTAATGGTATTGACATAGGTGGTCAGGCACATGGATTAGTTACAGATGTCCCCCATGATATAATTCCAACTATAGATAAACCGATAAAGCTAATTTCTTCATCTCTTGGTGGTAATTTCCCGCATGGAATTCCGATAGGTATAGTTTATAATTTAGAAGGTGAGAAAGATGGGTTATTTAAAACCGGTAAAGTGATACTCGACTCAAGAATCAATCAAGTACACGAAATTGCAATTTTGAAACAAAGAATAATACCTAATAATGACTAGGGAATTTATATCCGCAGTTTTGATGCTTGGTATTTGTTTACTTATGGTAAGTTTAATTACAATAGTTAATAGCACTCTGGTAAATTGGGGTTTATTTTTATATTTACCCGGTATGCTTTTTTTATCAATAAGCCTCATTTTTAATTCAACAAAAGCATTTATAATTTGTTTAATAACAGGCTTGTTTTTAGACGAAATACTTGAGACACCTTTTGGGTTTCATGGAGTCGCACTTCCAACATTACAAGTAATAGGCAAAGAATGGCTCAAATATAACGGTAATAATAATTCGATTAGATATGTTTACTTTCAACTGATTTCGAATATTATACTGACAATTATTTTATTTTTAGTCTTTAAACTACAAAACCAACAAGTGATCAAATGGACCTTTATTAGGTTTGCATCTGATATTACCCTATCAACTATTGTTTTTATTCCATTGTGTTTTTGGTTTCATGATCTTACCACAAGGATTTTTAAGATAAAAGATGAGCAAAGCTTAATTTAAGAATAAGAATTGAAAAAATCAAAGAAAATTCATTATGTTAATGCAAGAATTACATTATTCAAAACGATTTACTTCATCTTATTTATCGTATTATTATTTTTCTTAGGAGACTTACAAATATTTAAAGTTGATGAGTTTGCCAGCAAAGAACGTATTCAGGGACAACGAAGAATTTTAAGACCTGGAACAAGAGGAGATATAACAGACCGAGATGGAAGGCTTTTAATCGGAAACAAAGCAGACTTTTCTGCTATTATTCACCTTGACTCTCTCAAAAGTGAGATTTTTAAACGTAAAATTGCACTTAAGAAAATCGCATTTGAAATACGTAAGGAATTACTTAATAATTCAAATCTTACGCTTAATTATCTTCTTTCGTACTGCATAAATAAAGATCCTGTAAAGAATCGGTATATTAGACTTAGTGGAAAATTTAACAAAGATTCAGGTAAAATACCCAAAGCCTTCTGGAAAAACAAGAGATTGTCCGTTGATTATTCTAGTGAAGGAGATTGGACAACAGATATCATTTATGATTCTAACAAATCAGCAAACGTTTTTTTTGCTCAAAATGTTAGCCCAAAAATTAAAGTTGATGTAGCTGGACTTTTTAGTAGCTCTTTTTTCTTTTTTAATCAGGACTATTATCCTTACCATTCAAACCAACAAGAGAAGGTCAGTTTTAGGACTGACTCTTTTTCCTTAAGTTGGGAGGCACGATATTCTGTGGTTAATAAATATCTGCAAAATATAAATTCCTTACTGAATAGAAACGAAAAACTATCTAAATTAAAGCTAAAAAACCATTGGAACAAAAGACTCGTCCTACCAATGGAAATCGCTTCTGGGTTAACTGTAAAAGAGTACGCTTTGCTTATTGAAGGATTAAATCCAAATTCCCCAGTTCAGGTACAATCCTCCTCCGTGAGGCATTATCCTGAGAAGGAAATCGCCTCCCATGTTTTAGGCTATGTTGGCAGTGGATATGAAGCTAATACCGATGGTCTTATTGGAAATGATTTAGCAACTTTTGAAATTAAAGGTAAAAAAGGGAAATCTGGAATAGAAAAATATTTCGATAGTCATCTCAAAGGAAAAGATGGTAGCGAAATATGGCGAATTAACCCAATTGGTCTGAGGTATGACCAAATTGAAAAACAATCATCCGGAAAAGGAAAACCCATTCAATTAACCTTAGACTTAGATATTCAAAAGGTAGCGGAATCTTCCCTTAAAAAAATGTCGAAAAAAGTAACATCTTACAGAGTGCTACCTGACCCTCTTTGGAGGAAAACAATTGAAAAAAGAACTCTCAAAGAACTTTTAAATTCAAATGAAAACCAAATCAGCCCAGAACTCTTACTTTCTGCTTTTAAACATGCCCCCTTCCCCATCGGTGCAAAACAAGCATCAACTGTAGCCGGTTTTAAAGGTACAGAGAAAGATGCGGAGAAACTCTTAAGGTTACTTTATTCAAAAGGTGTTTTGGACAAACCAATCGAAAATGAAAATAATTACCAAATTGCAAAACCACCTCCACCACCTGGTGCAGCAGTAATTTTAGACGTAAATACTGGTGAAATATTGGCTTTAGCTAGTATACCTAATTATAACCTTGAAAATTTATCTCCACGAATTTCTCAGAATACATACGACAAAATTGAACGGCAAGAAGCATGGCTTCCGCGTGCATGGCACCCTGGTTACTGCCCGGCATCTCCATTCAAACTTGTAACAGCAGTTGCAGCTCTGCGTTCCCGAGTTGTAACACCTGAAGAAAAGCTTAACTGTGAAGGAATTTACAAGGGCATGATATGCCACTGCTATCCTGGCCAACATGGGGAAGTAGATCTTAGAAAAGCTGCAGCACAAAGTTGTAATGTTTACTTCTTTCAATTAGCAGAACGCCTCGGCCAAGAAGCACTTATTGCCGAAGCTAAATCATTCGGAATGAACCAGACGCCTATCATTGAACTTCCTGGACTAAGAAATTCGCCGAATGTACCAGATCCTGAATGGAAAAAAAGGAGAGTTGGGGAGAACTGGGCTCTTGAAGACACATTTAATGTTGCGATTGGCCAAGGAGGTCTAAGGCAAAGTCCTTTACAAATGGCATGTTTTGCAGCTGCACTTGCCAAAAAAGAAAAAATCTTTCAACCAACTTTGATTAAATTCAAACAAAAGAAAACAAAATCTAATCCAATTGGTATAAGCGATCATTTCCATGACGCAATTATTGACGGGATGCACCAAGCTACAATCAATGGGACCGCAAAAAGGTGTAAGATCGATGGTATTGATGTAGCTGGAAAAACGGGCACTGCCCAATGGCGTAATCATAATATGAAACTGTCTCTTGCATGGTTCATTGGCTTTGCCCCTATAAAAGATCCTGAAGTTGCAATTGCTGTCCTTATCGAAGGAATAGTCCCACAAGATCACATACAAGGTGGTCTAACAGCTGCACCCGTAGCTAAGGAGATCCTACAAGCATATTTCGACAAACAAAATTCTAAATTTGCCAGAAACAATTAACTTAAACTTATGGTAGCAACACAATCAAGTATGCTTCCTTTGGGAACAACCGCACCCTCTTTTTCGCTACTAGATCCAAGGTCAAAAGAATTCGTGTCTTTTTCAAATAAGTCAGAAGGTCGAGGTTTCCTAATTGGCTTTATCTGCAATCATTGTCCGTATGTTATCCATCTAAAAGATCACTTTCCTTTTCTTTTTAATAGCTTCCTTGAAAAGCACATAAAGGTTTTTTTAATTTCATCGAACGACCCTGTTAAGTACCCAGATGACTCCCCCGAAAAAATGGCAATCGAAGCAATAAATTTAGAAATTGAATTCCCGTATCTTTTTGATGCAGATCAAGGAGTCGCAAAAAGTTACCAAGCTGCCTGCACTCCAGACTTTTTTCTATTTAACGAAAATCAAGAGTTATTCTACAGGGGGCAGTATGATGCCTCAAGACCGGGAAACAACATTAATGTTACTGGCGAAGACATCTCAAATGCCACTAACCGAATGCTCAATGGTGATAATTCACCGGCCAATCAAATTCCAAGCATAGGATGTAATATCAAATGGAAGTAAGGTTGTTATTTTGAAGTCATAACATACACTCCATCCCAATCGTGTCCGGGTGGGTTTTCCTTCATTACCTTGCAACGGTCGATCAGAATAATTGATGGGTTATCTGCGACCCCGGGAGTAATGCCAGGCTTATTAGGCTCCAAATTCTTAGCCTTTTCAAACATCCGTAATGCTCCATCCCAATCCTGAAGTAGATATTTATCAATTCCCTGCTTAAAGCAATCAAGACAGTCCTGGGTTTCCTGAGAAAGTTCTGACATAAATCCGGTTGGTTCATACATTGCTACGGGTTGCTTTCTACCTTTTACCACAATCCTATCTAGGTACCTAAATGCAATATCATCGCGAGTTTTTTCAGATGCAATCTTGGTTTCCTCCGTTATCATAATGTAGGCTCCATATGCTTTGGCTCCACTTTCACAGCGAGCAGCTAAATTAACCATATCTCCCATCATAGTATAATTAAACCTGTCTAAGGCCCCCATATTCCCAACGGTTGCCGTACCTGTATTACATCCAATTCGAGTTTGCATTTTCGTAACTAAGCCGTGGCATGAGCCCCACTTATCTGCCTCATGCGACCATTTCTCCCTTAACTTGATTTGTTCTTGTTGCATTAAAATGGCTGTTCTCACCGATTGATATGCATGATCATCCATTGGAATGGGCGCACCATACATAGCGACTATAGCATCTCCAATATATTTATCTAAAGTACCTCGCTCCTCCTGGAGAATATTAGTCATTGCAGTTAGGTATTCATTCATTAGGTCAACCAAACCTGTAGGACTAAGCAACTCCGAGAAACTCGAAAATGCCTGAACATCACTGAAAAATGCGGTAATCGGTGTTTCTTGCCCACCTAGAGATGGCTCTTCTCCGGATTCAACCATTTGATCAACCAGTTCGGAGGACACATAACTGCCAAACATCCCTTTCAAGCGACCTTTTGCTTTTTGCTCAATAACAACCATGACGGCCAAACCGATAAAGGAAGTACTTATTCCTGCACACGCTGGAGCAGTGATTGGCCAAACAACATGACTGTTTGTAAATGTCACAAATCCCATAAAAAGGTAACCTAACAACAATATTATTCCCGCAGCCTGAACCCAGCTGGCACCCCTGCCTTGGTAAACAGCCAGAAATGCCATCAATATACCAACACCCAAAGTTGCCGCATGATCTACTTCTAAAGGAAGGCGTTTAATGTAAATCCCTGAGCTCAGAGTTTTTACCAAGTTACCATGTACAGCAACTTTGGGAGTAGCAGACTTGTCAAATGGTGTGGGTGCAAGGTCATTAAATGTTTTTTCTTCGGGGCCAACCATTATAATTGCATCTTCAAAATGTGAGAAAAATTCATTTATTCTATTCATTTCATCGATTTGAACATCCAAGTTTTGCTTATTCTGCTCGATTGCATCGACTATCTCTTGTTGTTGGGCTATATAATTCTCATTCTGCGGGTTCTTAATAAGAGCTGCATTAATTTTCCCCAAGACACTTGGTCCTTCGAGCAATTGTATTTTCCTTTTAATCTCTGTTATTTTCGATCTAACAGTATCATGAAAACGGCTATATTGGATAATATCCTTCATCCCACACATTGGATTATATTTTGATTTTAAAGTCTGAGGTATGAAATAATATGCAATTGCTTCCTGAACTTTTGAAAGGTCTTCAAAATCAGGAAGTTCATCATTACTTGTCTCCTCTGATAAAAGCCGTTGGGCAATTTCAATTTCACCAGAACTGATTCCAATTTCCTTAAGTATCATTGGATAATCAGAAATTTCTTGGGGTAATTCAACATCCTCAAGTTCGGCCAATATTTCAGAAAAGATTTCGGGCATCAATCTACGATATTTTTTATAATCTTTTAGCGCATAGGCTTTTTTAGCCTCTAAAAGTAACGAGCCAGCGACTGAGTCCTCTTTCCATTTGGAAAACCAATTTACTTCAACCCACTGATTTTCTTCTAAAGGTGCTTCAATTAAAACATCACCCGATTTATTAAAAATAGAGAATTTGGAGCCATCTTCAGATATTGAAACATCGTTACTATCTAACCCATAATACGAAAGCAATGCTTCAACTCCGAGGGTATAAATATCCCTTTCTCTGAATAGTGGTACTTCATTTGGCAAAGAGTCAACCAATTCACCAAGCCCATTATCTCCATCATTTCTTTTATAGACCAACCTCAGAGATTCATTCGACTCAACCAGCTCGGTGCTTGCAACCCCTGTTAACCTTTGAATTCTCATGAACAATTCTGATTTCATTTCATGCACTTCATCAACTTTATTTTTTATAACCTCAAGTTGATTATTCAACGATTCAACCTTAACATTCGCTTCAGACAACAAAGCTTTTCTTGACTCCAATTCCTCACGAATTTCGGCTTCAATCAATTCAACATCTTTGCCATTTTGACTAAAAACCGAACCATAGTTTGAACTTTTAAATATTTGCTTAAGAAAAGATAACCTTTCTTTCTTAAGATCAATTTGAGGTTGTATGACAGCTGAAAGTGCTGTGTTGGACTGAAGAGTATTTTTAAGGTTTAAAAGAGTTAACTCCAAGCTCTCAATTTCTCTTTTAACCTCTTCTAAATTAGAACCTTCCGAACTCGGTGTATTGATCAAATTGAAAAGTTTTTCAAGCAATCTCAATTTCTCTTTTTTCCTAGCCTCGAGTTGTGGACTAATCACAGCACTTAAGTTTGGATTTCCCTCCAATGTCTTTGAAAAATTGGTGATCGCAATATCAATGTTATCGAGTTCGGATATTCCTTCTGCTAATTTGGAATATTTTCTCATTACTAGATCTCTACTATCTGTACCTGAAGTTAACTCTGTGTTCATTTCATTTAAATGACCAAGTATTTTTGTGTGGTTATTATCCAGTACTTTTAATTTATTTTGTAATGAAGAAATCTCGCCACTATGCTCAGAAGGCATTTCAAAAGGTAAATTACTCGCTTTACCACCCAATATATTATACGCGTGTGCTTTCCCACCAGATGGAAACCAAATCGGAACCCATCGGGGAATATTATCCGACTCCCTGAATGGGGGGACCGTAAAAGAGCCTGCCCTACCTAAATAGTTACCTTCTAAATAATTGTGCATGGGGTAAGTTGGGGATTCAGGGTAATGAAAATTTCCGATCAACTGAGAGGTCTGCTTTGAATAGCCAGACATAAAAAAGGGCGGAAAAGGATCGGCAATTGAATCATTAACAAAAGGTGTCGATACACCTGAATACACATTACCAAGAACAACATTATCTGGATAAGCCAAGACTAACTCTCCCATAGCTTTATCGCTACGAAAAGAATTTTCTTTTGGCACCATTTTTGAGACGCTTTTAGGGGTAAATGCAAAATCAAATGCTAAAACACGGGCTTTACCCAATTCCAAAAGTGCCATTGACATATCTCTAAAAAAAGCACGATCCCAAGGTCTTTCGCCAACATCATCCATGCCCAATGTAGCCGAATCAAAGTTCACATAAACAACCTTCGGGATTTTAGGGATTGTTTTGTTCCCTTCAACGACAACTGAAGCTGAAGAGTTTTCATTATGGGAAAGCTGTCCTCTTGAACCCGGAATATTAGAACTCAAACGCAGATCAACAGACTTAATTTTCCAACCATCTATCAAACCAAAATGATTAACTCCGATCCAGATAAGGGGTATAATAAGTAAACAGAAAAAAGTTATTTTAGATTCTTTGCTTATTTTGAACATGACCTCGTAATATTATTTTAAAAATTGCGTTTGTAGTATAGAATGAATCTTTTCTTTTGCTTAATGTGCAAGCTGAAAAACAACTGATTCGTATTTGCCTAAAAATTCTAATGGACAAATAATAAACCGCTTAACGCTTTAAATTTGATCAAAACTTATAATGACAGACGAACAAAATCCTAAAATACAACAAGCACCAGCTCCTGAAGAACAAGAACGAATAAGAAATGAAGCCGCATGGGTTGAACTTTTAAAACGTGAAATAGGCAAAGTAATTGTTGGCCAAAAGTATTTGGTTGATCGTCTAATTATCGGTTTACTTGCAAATGGGCATGTTTTGCTTGAAGGAGTTCCCGGTCTAGCAAAAACCCTAGCTGTAAAAACA
Organism: Opitutia bacterium; assembly: GCA_018675995.1. GTDB lineage: Bacteria > Verrucomicrobiota > Verrucomicrobiia > Opitutales > Seribacteraceae > Seribacter. Next base: position 20,918 of record JABGWZ010000096.1, read on the forward strand.
CTTTCCCAATGCATAAAAGCTGAATTCAAGAGAATTCAATTTACACCAGACCTACTTCCTGCAGATGTTGTTGGAACATTGATCTACAGCCCGAACCAGGGAGAATTTACCACTAAGCGGGGCCCCATATTTACCAACCTATTACTAGCGGACGAAATTAATCGAGCACCCGCCAAGGTTCAAAGTGCTCTATTGGAAGGAATGCAGGAAAGGCAAGTGACAATTGGAGACGAAACCTATCCTCTACCGCAGCCTTTTTTAGTATTGGCTACGGAAAACCCAATTGACCAAGAAGGAACATATCCACTACCTGAAGCGCAGATGGACAGGTTCATGCTGAAACTTGTAGTTGATTACCCAGACCGCGAAGAGGAGCTCAAGATACTCGATTACAACGGAAATGTATCGGTTAAACACGAGGTCAGTCCTGTGGTGGATGCAGAGACTATCTTCCGATCAAGAAAACTTATCGATGGAATTTACTTAGACGATAAATTGAAAGGCTATTTGGTAGATGTCGTTCTTGCTACCAGAAACCCCGAAAAGTACGGAGCTTCCGAACTCAG
>JABGWZ010000095.1 GCA_018675995.1 Opitutia bacterium
ACCCCCGGAATTATGTACCGTAACGGACAAGTACTTTCTGGTAACATTGCATTCGAGGAAAATAACAAACGGGTCCAGGAATTAGCGAAAAACCCAAATGCGGATAATCCCTTAAAGTATCCCGGCTATCGAGCCGAAGGATTATTAACCAACAAAGAAGTTATAACTGTCCCACAAAAAAGTGATTCTAATAATCCAACCGGGTTAAATGGTTATTTCGCTATGGGAGATAATTCAACCGATAGTTTGGATGGCAGAGCCTGGGGTTATGTTCCAGAAAACGAAATTATTGGTCGTGCATTTGTTGTATATTATCCATTTACCAAAAGATGGGGCTTATCTGATTGATTCTTAAATTTCGCACAATATGCATTATGTCTAATTGATAAGCTTTGTTCTTTTTATGAATAACTTGCCAAGTTGGTTGCGGTCTAGGTCTTCGGGAGTATTGCTTCACCTTACTTCCTTGCCTGGGAAATATGGCGTGGGTAACATAGGTCTTTATTCTCGACAATTTATAGACTTTCTTAATGAATCTGGTTTCAGGTTTTGGCAGACTTGTCCTCTTGGTCCGACTGGTTATGGTGATTCCCCTTACCAAGTGTTCTCTTCTTTTGCAGGAAACCCTTATTTGATAGATTGGGATCCATTATTAGAACTTAATTTAATTGATGAACATGATTTAGTTCCTTTGCTCAGCGATCCAGGTTCGATTATTGATTATGGTAATTTATACAATCATTTCTTTGTTATTGCGGCTTCAGCTTATTCCAAATTTAAGAATTCGAAAAGTAGATGCGAGGATCGCTATGGAAGTTTTTCGCAATTTGTGGATGGAAATCGGGACTGGATTTATCCTTACTGTTCCTACCAAACATTAAAAAAAGATTTTGATGACCTTCCATGGTGGGAATGGAAACAAGATTTTAGGCGATATAGTTCAGACATAGTTTCCTCTTTTTCTGAGCCTCAAATGGATGTTTTTAATCTTCATGCTTTTTTACAGTATATTTTTTATGCTCAATGGAGTGAACTTCGATCTTATGCCAATCAAAAAAATATAAAGATTATTGGTGACTTACCAATATATGTGGCACCAGATTCTGCTGATACTTGGCAAAACCCTTCTTTATTCGAAATAAACACCGAATCTGGCCATTTTTCTCATGTCGCAGGGGTACCTCCTGATTATTTTAATGAGGATGGACAATATTGGGGTAATCCTCTCTATAATTGGTCTGAGCATAAGAAAGACGGTTATGATTGGTGGAAGCAAAGGCTACATGCTCAACTTGTTCTTTTTGATATTGTGCGAATAGACCATTTTCGAGGTTTTCATGATTTTTGGAGTATTCCGGTTGAGACTCAGAATGCAAAATTTGGTGAGTGGAAAATTGGCCCCGGAAACGAATTCTGGGATGCTATTAAAATTGAGTTCCCCACCCTTCCATTTTTAGCTGAAGACTTGGGCTTAATAACTAACGAAGTTCGTGACCTGAGAGTCTCTGCGGGATTACCGGGTATGGCTGTTTTGCAGTTCGCCTTTGATGGTGATCCGGAAAACTTGTATCTTCCCCATAATCTTACTCCAGATTTAGTTCTCTATACCGGCACACATGATAATGATACAACTTGTGGATGGTATCATTCATCAGATGAAGAAACTCAGGGTAATTTTAGAACTTATTTCAATATACCCGGGGAACAACCTTCTTGGGATATGCTTCGTATGGCATACCGAACGACTGCCCAGTTGGTAGTTATTCCGGTTCAGGATTTGTTAAGTCTTGGTTCAGATGCACGATTGAATGAACCTGGTCATCCATTTGGTAATTGGGTTTGGAGGCTGAGCCCATGGCAATTGGATCAACTTATTGAGAATTGTAGCAACTATTTAAAAGATCAGGCAAAACTGAGTGGCAGGTTACCTAAGAAGGTGGTAGCAAGTTCTGAAAATCATTTGTAGTATTTTCTGTGGGTTAATAATTTTGAAGAAACTACTTCCATATTTTTTTTTACTTAGGCCGTATTGGTTTCCATTTTCAGCGGCTTTGTTTTGTGGAGTAGTTTACGGAGCTTCGAGTGGATTTGGCCTACCCTACATGATTGACCAAGTTTTTCCTAAGATCTTCCCTGGTGAAGATACGAAGTTGGGGTTAAGTAAATGGGAATTGTTAATCTATGTTTCTTGGTTCCCGATTGTTTTTTTAATTCGTGGGATAAGTGGATATTTTAACACTTATTTTATAAATTACTGTGGAATTCGTGTTTTGGAAAAAGTCCGAGCTCAAATTTTTGCTAAACTTCAACGCCTACCTATTGCCTTTTTTCAACGAAATCAGGAAGGTGATCTATTAAGTCGGGTTGTCTCCGATACAGCTCAGTTACAAGGCGGAATCTTACAAGTTAGTAATGATTTGATAAAGCAACCAATCACATTTATTGGTGCTATTTCTGCATTGGTTGTTATGGCAATACAACGAGATGGAATGGCATTTGTTCTTTTATGCCTCCTTGTAATTCCTGTTTGTGTCTTTCCTATTCGAAGAATTGGTGAATTACTTATGAGTAGAGCATTAAAAATGCAGGAAAAAGCCGGTGATCTGACTTCTGTTCTAAGTGAAAACCTGAGTGCTTACAAAGAGGTCCGTGCTTTTAATTTGGAAGACAATGAAATTACACGTTTCTCGGGAATCTCTGAAAAATTTGTTTTAGCGAGAATGAAGGTGATCAAGTATTCGCACATGCTTACCCCCATTATTGAAATTATAACTGCAATTGGAATTACTGCAGCGATATTTCAGGCATCACTAAAGTCGATTCACTTAGATGCAGTTGTTCCT
>JABGWZ010000111.1 GCA_018675995.1 Opitutia bacterium
AAGGACCTCTGTACTCAAGTGGGGCATAAGGCTTGGGATCCCACGACTCCTGATGAGCCATTCCACCAGGTAGATAAATATGTATTACGCTTTTTGCTTTTCCTTCCTTGGAGTGGTAAAATTTTTGAGCACCATGTGATTTTAATCTTAAAAAATCAGCGAGGGTGAGGCCAAGGCCGCCTATGAAACCAACATGCATAAATTCACGGCGAGAAAAATGGCTGGGCAGTTCAAAGCATTTCTTATCATTCATAAAAGGACCTTTTGTTTTAGTTATGATGTAATTTATAGATTATTTTATATGTAATATCCAATCAAGGCATAATTTAGACAAAATTTTTACAAAAATATAAAGTAATAAAAAAAGTGCTTTATATTTATTTTATTAAATATACTTGCAATGCAATAATTTTTAAACTTATTATTATTTTGTAAAGCATGGCAAATGGTAAGACGGTAACAATTAGGGTTCCTGAGCAAACCTTCGATCAGATTAAGGGAGTCTGTTCCGATTTGGGGGATGCTTATAATTTTAATCAATTTGTGAATCAAAGTCTTTCTGCCATGCTCGAAGTAATTCATCACGATGGGGAGCAGGTTCCGATCCCCCGGTTTGCGATGATGGCACGCTTGATGAAAAATTACGAAGAATCAGTGTTCGGGGTAAAAGATAGTGCAGAAAGGGGTGATGAAAATGGGAAAAGAGCAGACTCGGGATAAGGAGGAGCTCCCTATTGTCTACCTGACAGGTAGATTATGGATTCCACTTTCTGTCTTTTTGTTTTTCCTTGTATCTATCTTTAGCAAAGAGGAATTACTTGAAAGATTTTTGGGCAATGCTTCAATGATTGTTCACCAAGTGGTTCTCTATGGTACGCAAATTGGACTTTGGATGTCTTCCGCTTTCTTGTTTCAAAGAATGGTCACTGTTTTTGTCTGGGATGGATTGATTTCGGGTATTTCCGGCAGGCCGGTCCCCCGATTGCCTAAGGATGTGACTGCCCTAATTATTTTTGGTGTGGCAGTGATAGGGGTTTTGGCGACTGTTTTTGATCAACCTGTTACCGGGATATGGGCCACTTCTGGGGTGGTGAGTATTGTAATTGGAGTTGCCCTGCGTAATGTAATACTCGATGTTTTTATCGGGTTGTCGATGCATATTGAGCAATCTTTTAGGATCGGTGACTGGGTTATGGTTCACCAAAACAGAAGGGAGACTCATATTGTCGGTCAGGTGATTGAGATTAACTGGAGGACCACCCGCTTGAAAACAACCGAGAAAAATATGGTGGTCGTACCCAATAGCAAGATGGGAGAAGCGATTCTCACCAATTATATGCAACCCAAGCCTCATTTCCGGATAGACCTTTCTTTTGTACTTGATTATTCGGTCTCTCCCAACCGTGCGATACGGATTTTATCCTCCGGTGTGCAAGCTCTGGCTGACGGTCGACAAATTCTAGGGGAACCGGAACCGGAGATACGCTTATTGGAAGCCCAAGCGGTAGGTCAGAAATACGAGGTGAGATTCTTTATATTGCCTGCTCATATTTCACCCAATGAATCCAAGCACATTGTAAATAAAAGCATTATTGAGCATCTTGCCCGTGCTGGTCTTACCCCGTCTATGGATAAAGAAATGGTTTTTATGGAGCAGGGACATGAATTACCATTGATGGCTTTATCTAGAGAGGAAAACTTCGATCATGTGATTTGTCGGAGTGAGTTATTTCAGGTTTTGGAAGATGCTGAACAAAGGATACTGCTTTCAGGATTGGGGAGAAAAGACTTGAAAGGCGGAGAAGTTCTTTACCGCCAAGGCAATCTTGGGGATTCAATATACTTCCTTGCTGAAGGTTTACTTTGCTCCTCCATTGAGAACCCGGATGGTGATGTGAGTGAAAAAGTAGAGAAATTTAATTCAGGTATTCATTTTGGATGTGAGGCTTTTTTAAAAAAGGGCTCCCGATTATCAACCGTAATCGCGCTGACAGACTCAGTCGTTTTTGCACTCGACCCAAAAAGAGTTGCTGAGGTTGCATCAATAAATGGTGAATTTCTTGCTCTGCTTAATGAAAAAATGGTCCTCGGGCAGCAGCGGATAATAAATACCAAATGGAAAATGAAAAGAAGAGAGATTCAACCCGTAACCCCGCCCATGAAAAAAGGCATGGGGAAAACTTTACAAACTTTCTTCAGCGACTTATTCCCCTCTACAAATCCGTCAGCTGAAAAACCCACTACATGATGAATCAAAAAATCTGTATTTTTATTCTTACCCTTTCTACTTTTTCTTCGTTTGGACAAGTTGATAAAAGCCCTTCAGCAAATTCAGTAAACGGGGAACCGGAAATGGTTTCGGAACGGATCCGCCTGAGTTATGTTGATCCCGTTCGGTGTTCACAGTTATTAAATTTTTATGGAGTAAATCTAGGAGACCCCAAGAAGCCAATTGATAAAAATAATCTCCCTGTAGTGGTTGCGATTCCGCAAACCACCTTTCACGAGACTGTTCCCGATCACGAAAAGGTTTTTCCACAGACTGAAACTGATCCGATTAATGAATTACTTCTTTTTTATGACCCGTCTCAACCTGAGGAAGCCGGTAAAATAAGGCGAATCATTACTGAACAGATTGATTTGCCGGCTAGGAAAATAATGATTGAGGCAATGGTTCTTGAAATTTCCTCGCAGGAGCTCGATCAGTTAGGTGTGCAGTGGAATTACACCGGAGTGGCTTCAGATAATAATTTTGCCAACAAGCACTTGGATGGTGCTGGTTCGAGCCTTTTGCTTGGCAGTATTGAATACCCGGTCAGCGGTGCTCAATTGGATGCCACCGTGACTAATGTATTTCGCGAGTTCAATGTACGACTAAAGGCATTGGTACAGGATGGATCTGCTCAGGTCTTGTCCCGCCCGAGTGTGCTGACATTAGATAACCGAATGGCTTACATAAATGTTTCAGAGAAAATCCCAATCGCCAATACAAAGTTTGTCAAAGATTATGTCAGTGCAGTGGATTTTCGTGATGTTACAGCGGGAATAGAACTAGCGGTAAGGCCAAGGATAAGTGAAGACGGAACCGAGGTTTCACTCCAAATTAATGCCTCCGTTTCTGCTCAAGTTCCGGGTAAGGATAAGATAGTACTTGGATCCGGTGGCATTGAACTTGCCCGTGCACCAACACTTTCTATTCGCGAGGTGAAAACTTACGCAAGAATTGCAAATGAAACTCCTTTCATTGTGGGCGGGTTGATTGCCAAGGATTCGGCGCAAACTCTAAAGAAGGTACCACTCCTTGGTGACATTCCTTTCTTAGGAAACTTATTTCGTTCCAAAACAGATACCGGTGAAAAGAGGGAAGTCATTATCGTAATCACACCCTCGGTACTCCCGGATGAGAGTACAGTTCATACGGGTATGCCCAAGGATGATGATTTGTTTGATCAATTTGGACACCGCCTTTTTAGGGACGCATACCGGATTCGTTCTGAAGACACATTTGACCTAAGGTATTTGACAGAAAATAAGGGACTACAGGAACTCCAGAAAATAGCGGACCGAGTGGTGAATGACCATCCCCATTTGTCAGAGGAATATCCCTATGAGAATTTCGCTAGTCAATCTGTACCGGGTGAGGACGCTTTGGTTCGTAGGCAAATATATGAGGTTTTGAAGAGACAAAAAGCATCGGA
>JABGWZ010000151.1 GCA_018675995.1 Opitutia bacterium
GCAATTCCCCGAAAATCACGATCATTATAATAAGCGAGTTTTTGTTTTTTGTCTTTAATCGATTTTAAGTACTTGGTCTTTTTTTCAGAACTTACTTTTTTTGGGAGTGGTATTTGATAAGGAACCTTGGGGGAACTTGTTACCATGGCGAGGGATTGAGTAAGTTCTTCAGCCGATGGATTTCGGTTTAAGATGGAAAGAAAGAGAACCTTAATTTTCTCCTCTGAGGATTCGGCTTTAAGGAGATTTTTGGATAGGGGAGACTTTGGATCAAATAGGGCTTTGTAAAAAACTCCGTTGAGGAGAGTGAGTGCTTGGGGCACGGATGATTCGCTTGATGAATTTTCTATGACCTCACGATCTGATTGACCAAATTCGCGAAGGAAATGACCGGGAGGGGCAGGGGTCTCAATTTCTGAAGCCCGCATTAAACTTCCGGAATATCCCTTCCATCTAGTATCGGAAGAACCTTTACTTTGACCACCACGGTAAAGAGATTGGGCGTCAAATTCGGAACCCATAACCAAACCTGCAAAAAGGGACTTTTGTTCGTTTCGTTTTTTTCCATATTCCCTTCTTAGCATTGATACAGCTTGCCTATTATCTGCTTTCTGCGCTTCTCGAATTTTAAGCTGAATCTCATTCATGGTATTGTTGATTCGAGCATTTTCTTTTGCCCCTTTTTTTGCGAGTTGAACGAATTTTTTATCACTCAAGTCGTCAACCTGCTTTTGATAATTCGCAAAGTTCTTGAGTCGAAATTCAACTTTTGATGAATCAGCTTTTCTTTCATCAACCTCGGGAATGGACAGGGCAACAATCGAATCCCAAAGTTGCTCTGCACTCATACGTTTAAGAATAGGGGCTTCAAAATAATATTTTTCGACACTGGTAAGCTCACGACCGGTTGCTTCTCTTTCAAAAGCTTCCACATTGTGTAGAATCTTTTGAAACTCTTTAAGATCATACTTCACACGAACCATGAGCGATTCCAGGTGAGTTAATAATTCAGGGATAGAAGATTCTGAATCGTCACGTAAATCGTCCACAGGTTCTATGATTCCACGGCCAAATACTTTCTTCCACATTCTATTGGAAATTACTTTAGTGAAGCGTGGATTATTTTCTGAGATGATCCATTGTCCATAAGCATTTACAGGATTTTCTATTTCTTTATTCAGGGAGTCTGGTGCAAAAATAGGTTCGGAATGAACAGCAGTTTTGGGTTTTGCATCCTCGTATTGATAGTCATGTGGCAAATTGAGTTTTTTGCCAGTATGAGTGGCTCCATACCGAAGGGGCTGTACCATTTCTTGAATCGCCTTTCTGAGGGCTTGTGCTTTTTGAGAATTCCCCAACTTACTTTTTTCTTTTTTGGATAAACCTTTGGTTTGTTGATTAAAATACTGCTTGATTTTATTTTGTATGTCCTGTCCCATACGGGTGGAAATCCCATAAGTGAAGGAAGCCATCTTGTAATATTCCATTTGAGTCCACTTATCAAAAGGATGGTTATGGCATTGGGCGCAAACCATTTGTGTTCCAAGAAAGATTTGAGCAGTGTTGGACATGTTATCCAGTGGCATGCCTGAGTCCCGCAGGTAATACCCAACGGCTCCGTTTTCCCACGGGTATCCCTCTGCAGTTACCAAAGAATATGTCATCTGGTCAAAGGGTACATTTTGTACGACCTGTTCTTTTACCCAGTGGTTGTAAAGTTGACCGGCTTGTATCTGGTTACCGCCTCGCATTCTTGATTTTAATCTAAGCAAATCAGCCCACCAATTAAACATATTACTATCATAGCCTGTAGACTCTGTCAGTTCTTCAATAAGCTGAGATTTTTTTTGGTCTGATTTATTGGATAGGTAGGAATTTATTTCCTCAAAAGTAGGAATTCTTCCAGCCAACGAAAGGTACAATCTTCTAACCAATGCAGCTTCGTCTATTTTAGCAGGAATTTTGACCTTTCTCTTTTGGTATGTGCTTTTAAGGATTTTATCGATAGCTTCTGCTTCAGCTTGGATAATTGAAGGAGAAAATTTATCCTCAGTAAGGGCTGCATACAATGTGAACTGTAAAGTAATCAAAAAAACCAGAGGGACAAAAAGTATAGTTTTCATAACAATGTTTAAACTACAAGTTTAGGAAAAAAGTTTCACCCATAAAATAATAAAAACCGAGATTTTTTATTGGAGGCTATTCCTTGTTTTATTCGGGTTATCAAAAAATCCTTTCTGATCATTCTTAATTTAACTTCCTGCAGATAGAAAACCTCTCTTATAAATTATTGTGCTTGTAGAATTCTTTAGAACGAACGGGAGAATGAAAATATAAAGTTTCGACCCGCTCCATTTAAGCCGGAACCATGCACCCGGTAATCAACATTACCTATGTTTTCCACCGCAAGGAAAACGGATGAATATTCTCCCCATGTTCGTCCACCACTTATTCCGAATAACGCGTAACCAGATGTTCCATTCGATGGAATGCGTGAGGAATCTGTTTCATCTTTTAATGAAAGATCATCCGCCTTCCCCATTGCCAAAATAGAAAAGTCTCCCCACCAATTAGATTGTGGAGGAGCATAGCGGGTAACAAAATGAAATTGCGTGGGCATAAGTCGGGTTGTTACCCGATCAACTGGATCGTAGTTTCGACCATCAATGGTAATAGACCCGGTTGCGTTGTTGTCTAATAATTGCTCCACTTCTGAATCCATTAACGAAATGCGAAACTGTGAGCTCCATGAAGGAGACCATTCGTGCCCAACTTGAATTTCCAATCCATGAATGAAGCCGTTTGCATTGGCTTTCAAAACATTTGATTTTCCAGATTCAATTGGCGAACGAACAATCATATCATTGATCCAAGTATGATAATACGAAGCTTCCCAGTTCCATGAATCGGATCTTCCTTTAACTCCAATTTCTGCTTGCAAGAAACTTTCTGAATCAAGTGAGGTATTTGGGCGTTCTACCGCACTGGTCTCATCAGTGGAGGTAAGGTCATATAAACTGGGGGGACGAAATCCCTCAGACAAGCCAAGAAAAAGAAAGTTACTCTGCGTAATCTCTCTGCTTGCACGTATGCTCCCAATCAGTTCCTTATAATTTTTTTTCTCGGATGGTTGCAAAGTCGAAGAATCACTGTTCTTGAGATAATAGCGTTCAAGGTCAGCTTGTATCGAAGAAAAGCGTATTCCAGGTTCAACACTCCAATGTCCAAGTAGGAAGTTGTCACTTAAGTAAAAAGCAAATCGGTTATAGTTGGCGTCTGCCGCTAGGGGGCCTTGCAATAAATCCATGCTTTTTACTTGTACACTATTAAATTTATAACCACCGGAATGCAGAGATTCTCTTTGCCATTCTGCACCATATGCCAATCGCCCCCCCCATGGATCATCGGTTTCAAATCGGGATGAAAATCCGAGGTCTTCGAGTCCGAAATATTGAAAATCTCCACCCGTAGGTAAACCACTCGCTGATCCTTTCATCCGGTTGCGTTCCTGTTCATGTTTATGCAAGCTTAGTGTAAGCAGACCTGCATCGGCCAATCCCCCTGCATCTTCCCAGGAAAATTTTCCGTAAAAGAGATTTCTTTCTTGATCCAACTGTCGCCAGATTTCGGAACCTGGAGTGAGCCCTTCCCAAGTTAAACCATTAATCGTTTTATGGGTACGAGGAACATCATCCATAAACACACTCTGCAAGCCAATTGTGAATCGGGTATCTTCATTCAATTTACGAGATAATCGAAATTGGGAACCTCTGGAGTCGTAGCCAGTATTTTTCTGCGTACCGATATCCCTGCCGCCCTCAAGATCTCCGAAAGAGCGTTCAATATGGGAAAGTTGTGCAAACCAATCGGGTGTAGACAAATTACCTTTGACTCCCGCGGTCCATGAATGTTCGGCTGATGAAAGCCGGCCGATGATCTTTCCGTTATGTGACATTTCACCATCTGTAAAACGGGGCTCTTTGGATATGATATTAACGACTCCACCAATGGCGTCGGCCCCGTGTATTATACCATTGGGTCCGCGAACAATTTCAATGCGATCCGCCCCGAGCATTTCCACCGTGCTCCAGTATTGATTTGGGCCTGAACGCATTGCGGAATGGTTAATTCTAATTCCATCAACTAGCAGAACATTGTGGTAGCCAGTAAAACCGCGTATGTAAGGCGAAGATTGTCCGAGTGCGGTTTTTTGAACCATTACTGAGTTAAGGCCAGATAAGGATTCGGGAAGAGATCGTGCAGAATATAGTAACTCGGTACCCTCTAATCTATTAATTGCCCAAGGTGATGAACGTAATGAAGTAGCAAATCCACCCTTGGCGGTAATGACAAACGGATCGAGTTCATCGGTTTGCAATGAGCTTTCTTCGGCTTGCATAACCTTAGAGAAATATAGAAAGGCAAAATAAAAGATGATGAAGAAACATGCCCATCTCGCTATTGTTGAGGGTCGAAAGAAAAAAGCTAGTGATTTAAAATTAGACATTATAGTCGCCTGAATCCTTACCAATTTAAAATTAAACCGAAAGCTAAAATCAAAGATATCATAAAAAATTGTTTCAATCCAAGATTTGTTCTTTTGAGTAAAATAGATTGATTGTGAACTTCAGCACAACATCTATCCCCTTTGGCCTTCGAACTAAAAGCCAAAGGGGTGGAAAAGATTGAAACTTATAATTACCAAGCGTACTGCCAACCAAGAGTCCATGATGAATTAAGTTCAAGTTGGACACCATTTACTTTTTGATCAAGAGGTGTTTCCCACTCCGCAGCGATGCGATGGCCTTTCAGTCCACCATCC
>JABGWZ010000160.1 GCA_018675995.1 Opitutia bacterium
ATCCCCGACATCACGGAGGCACGGGAGGAAGTGCACACAGGTACCGAGCAGTGAGCATTGGTAAAATTACGACCACGCTTGGCCAAGGCGTCCATATGAGGCGTCTTTGCCTGAGGATGTCCATCCATGAAGCCCACCCAGTCGTTCAAATCATCAATTGAAATAAAGAGTACATTTGGCTTGGGGCTCCCTGTCTGGGCCCAAAGGGTTGAACCGATGAGTAGAAAACTTATAGATATAGGATAGATCGTTTTCATAAAATTCTTCTCTTACAAATAATTACTTATCTTATTACTTCTTCTGAAAAGCGAGTACTTGGGCACGAATCTTCTTGGTAAGTTTTTGATACTTCTTATTTCCAATCAGGTTTGTCCATTCATGAGGATCTTTTTTATGATCGTACAATTCCTCGGAACCATCTTCGTAACGGAGGTAGCGATATCTTTCAGATTGGGCAGCGGTGTTCTCCGGGCCATAACTAAGAAAGGCAACATCCCGGGTTGCTGATTGATCTTTTAGAAGAGGAAGAATGGAACGCCCCTCCAAATGAGTGGGCTTGGGGATACCCGCAAAATCACAAAGACTTGGATAAATATCGACATGAGAGATCGGCTGATTGTTCCGAAGTCCGGCTTTAGCAACTCCCGGGGAGACAACAATAAAGGGAACCCTCGTGGTGTCCCTCCAGATCGCAGCCTTACACCAATGGGTTTTCTCCCCGAGGTTCCAACCGTGATCACTAGTTAGTACAATCACCGTGTCCCGATTCCCGGGTCTTTTCTTAAGCTCCTCCAGCAAGCTTCCGATTTGAACATCCACATAGTTGATGCATGCAAGGTAGGATTGCACCATGTATTTCCATTCCTGCTCACCCCCAAGATGTAGAATCTGTTCGTGCACGGTCCTTGGCTTAAATAAATCTTTGTGAGCATTTGAGCGGGCAAGTGCCTTTCCATAAGGTGGCAAATCATCGAGATCATCCGTCCGAACCAGGGGCAACTTAATACCTTCCAAAGGAAACTTTTCAAAGTAAGCCTTAGGGGCATTGAAGGGACGGTGAGGCCGATAGAAGCCCACCGTCATAAGTAATGGCTTGTCAGCTTTCAGTCCTTTCTTCCACTCTCCGATTGCCCATTGAGCGCCCTTGTAGTCACCGGTTGCTTCTACGGCATGGTTATGAGGCCCTCCTTCTCCCCATAAATTGGCCTTCTCATCGGTAAAGTTTCCGCGGGTATCAGGAGGGCGAGCCAGGTACTCTTCGACATTGTTCATGATTCCCTTGGGATTTCCGTGAGCGACCTTCCCACCGCTTACCACCCGGTATCCATGTTCCTTAAAATGTTGGTGAAAAACGAAAGGGTTCTTTGGTGCATTGGGTGAAGTGATCCCCTGCGTCGGTTGATCCCCATAAAAAGGCATTCTTTTTGGACTGTTGAAATACCTGCCAGTACTCTTCGGATAAAGACCATGCAAAAGACTTCCCCGGGAAGGCCCACACTGGGGAGCGTTGCAGTGGGCATTGGTGAACAAGACTCCATCTTCTGCCAGTGAATCCAGGTTCGGAGTTTTAGTTTGCGGGTGTCCACCCATCACGCCAATCCAGTCATTGAGATCATCCACAATAATAAAGACCACATTGGGTTTCTGCTTTTCCTCTGCAAAAGATAAAATGCATAAGAAAGCAAATACTAGGGTTTGAAGGATTATATTCTTTTTATTCATCTCTTTAATTTTTCTTAGAAGCTTTTTTATGTAATTTTTTTTGACTTGGAAGGGGGCCAATCAGTTTACCTGTTTTCATTTGGTGTAGATCATTGACCATCCCTTTTTTGGCTGCTTGCCACCATGGTTCGTACATTGCCTGAAGTTTCTCAACTAGCTCAGGGTGTTGGTCCACAATGTTCTCTTGTTCCCCAAAGTCAGTCCGATAATCATAAAGTGCCAAACTTCTTTTTGCATCCTTGTTAGATTTACTTTCCCTTTCCCAAACCAGTCGGAAGCGGTTTGTAATCATAGACGCATTATATTTATAACTCTCCATCTCCGTGGGGTATGTCCACCTCCCTCCATGATTGATA
>JABGWZ010000173.1 GCA_018675995.1 Opitutia bacterium
AGGACGAAGACGAATTACAGGACATGATGACCACAGGAATCGAATCAAACTGTCCTGCTTTTATTCGCTATCCTCGGGGTGAAGGAGTAGGTGTGGAGAGAAAAAAAAACCCAATTCCTTTGGAAATCGGTAAGGCAGAGGTTCTAAGAAAAGGCTCCATTTGTGCAATCTGGGCTATAGGGGACTTTGTTCAAATTGCACTTTCAATTGCAAATCAATTTAAGACAAAATACGGCGTTGAAATAACTGTGGTTAACGCTCGCTTCATTAAGCCCATAGATTCAAACACCTTGCTGCAACATAGCAAGTCTCATGACAGTATCATAACTATGGAAGATAATGTTTTAATGGGAGGATTTGGGTCCGCCATTCTTGAAGAATTAGAAAGAAATGATATCACCATCCCGGTTAAACGCTTTGGTTGGCCCGATAAATTTATCGAGCATGGAAATTCAGTTGAAGAACTGCGAAGCAAAGTTGGGCTCGATCGGAAAAGTTTGGAACTGTCTATTGCGAGCTTTCTCTCTTTACAAGGGCAGGAAGCAACTCCTATCTTCGCATAATCCCTACTTAAAACAGGATAAACTTAAGTTTTGCCTGCCAGACAGTTTCTCGTTACTGACTGATTCAGTCGTAGCTTGACCATTTTTTATCTTCATAGGAATAAACCCTTGATGGAAGTCCTGTGCTTGCTTCCTTCCTTCGAAAAAACATCCATTCGCCACTTAAAGAACTATACAAAAAGCCTTCCCCGTAAGTGCTACTCCAGTACGAGGAGCTAGTCCATAACCAACCCCATTTTTCATTCCAAAACCAAACATCATCTGCCTGAGTACTTGCCCCAAAATATACCCAAGCAAAATCTTCATGAAAAGACCATGAGTTATTAAATGCATGGAAAGCACCTAGCCAATTAGTCCGCCAATTACCCACATTAAGAGAGGTTGAGTTTGCTATAATTTTTGGTTGTACCGTAATTTTAAAATTAAGCTCATCTTGGTCGCTTCTGTTTTCATCAATGTATTTGTGAGCAAGCACATTAACAGTGTAAGTTCCAGCTTCCAGGGCAGTACCTTTCATCGAGAAATGATTATTTCCTTCCCGTACTAAACTCAACCAAGATGGGAACTGTACTGGATAGAGCAAAGTATTTTCTATACTTTCACCCGAAAGCATAAAATCTGCTTTATACGGTGAACCAATTGATAGCTCTAAAGAGGGATCACCTATAATGGATATTGTTTTTGAACTCGCAATGATCTCTATGTCCCATGCACAACGAACAGATCCATTGAGAGAGCTGTTTATATTAAAAACAACCTGTTCTGTTCCACCAGAAACAGCTGGACTTTCACCCCATACTACACCAAAACCATCCTCGTCCATTTCAATATTTAACCATGCTGGTTTTTCAATAATATCCATAGATAAATCTCTACCTCTTGGCCAAGGACCAGTTGTAAATTGATATTCATATAATGTGGACGGGGGAATTGCCGTTTGTGGAAAAGGCGAAAGTTGGGGCATTATGGTCGCATTTTGATCTTGCATAGAAACGAGTAGAGCAAGATACCCGTTTCGGGAAGCTGCTGTGGGTACGATAGAACCATCTGTATCCAATACCCCGTTGGAAATTCCACTGTATAAAATATTACCCAAAAATGCACTGTCAGTATGAATTGCAACATCCTCACCTGATCCTCCTAATTGCATGGCATCAAGGACAACTTTCGTACCCGTGTCGAACAATGCTACATAGGAATCCCGAACACCTCTCGTAGAAAAGTTTTTTGCGCCGAGGGCAATTTGATTTGAAAAAGACCCGACAAAATGAACCTGACCATCATTATGAGATATTGACTTAATATCATCAGTTCCGCTACCTCCATAGTTCTTTAAAAAAAGACAACTTCCGTATTCATTAAATAAGGCAACAAATCCATCCCGCTTACCATTGCTATTGATTTCTCGATTCCCGAACTTAAATGAACTCATAAAATTTCCGGACACCATTATTTTTTCATCGGCAAGCACGATCAGTCCACTCAGTTCATCATCCCCTGCACCACCAAAAGAAAAAACATTACCCCAAACTCCTGCACTGCTAAGAAACCCAGCAAAGCAATCTGACATACCCAAAGAATTATGAGTAACAGATCCAAATGTTCCAACATTCTGAAAATTACCCGCTACAATTAGCCCTCCATCCCCAAGAGCTCTCAGTTTAGTCACTTTTTCATCTGCAGATCCGCCAAAGCTATTAATCCATCCGACACTCGAAATATCATGAACAGAGGACTGTAAAACGAATCCATCTTTACCTCCATTCGAGGTAACAGAATGAGAATCATGAGTAAAAATATCTTCGAATAAACCTGATAAATATAAATTATCCTCGATGTGGACTGCTGAAGTAAAAGTTTCATTCGATACTCCCCCCAAAACGCTGAGATTTTTAACAGTTCCATCATCAGCCCAATGGGCAATAAATAAATCACTACCACCTACTCCATTCACTTGAAAATCATCAATCCGCAATTGAGTTGAAAAATGCCCCATTACAAAAGTATCTCCGCTTGGTGTATCCACTGCTGCTCCAATCTCCAATGATCCCGAACTAACGAGATGAATATGATTAAGAACAGTTCCATTTGCTTCTATACGGGCAAGAAAGCCGTCTTTTACACCCATAGCCTTTATGTTACTTCCTCCCAATGTAATTGATCCTGTAAAGCTCGCCCCTACATAGTATTTCCCATCTAAGCTTGAACTTGTCATAGATAAGGAAACATCATTTCCAAAATTAATAACTGACAAGTACTGGGGTAAGCTTTTGGCTGAAACTTGGCTTTGACCCCCAACCGAAATAGTTAAATTCAAATCTAGATCAGAAAAACCTCCGTCCGTTGTATAGGCTCGTATCTTAGCTTTGTCAGGCAGTGCACCCATCGGTATTCCTCCAAGAACTGCAGTGCCGTCCTTATTGTCATAGAAAGTCATCCAGCTTGGTGACTCAAGTAAATGCATTCGGACAAGGGAGGGTGAAACTGCTTGAATTTTTTCCTGAAAAAAATGGCCCTCGTGCAAGGGAAGATCATCCAGTGCTTGAAATAACGGGCTCCCCCAAAATGTGGATTCAAGTTGAATCAAAAATTGCCCCCCCGCTGGAATCACATGCCCGTCCAATTCAAAGGGTGAACCAATGGACACTCCAACTAAGAGCATACCATGCTTATCCATTACCAAACTTATTGCTTTATCGTCACCGCTTGTCGCAATCGGTTTTTGCCAGAGGATCCCCCCATTTGACGGATCCAACTTCACCAAAATCAAATCAGATTGCCCCATATTGATATGTGGCAATAAGTCATTATCAAGACTTTGATTGCCGTCCAAACTGTATAAAAGAACCGGATAGCCAAATGAGTCAGTTTCAACCGAAACCATATCAGTTTCTCCCGTTGACGGCATGGACAAACTCCAATTAACACTAAATTCATTTGTTAATGATAAAACAAACCCAGTGGGGGACAGCTGATCAGTCGTCAAAGATTTTCCATCCAAATTAAACTCTTCTTCAAATTCTCCGGTTAGGTAGAGATAATCATTATCATATTTTATAGCGGATACACGATTGTTATAAGTTTGGCTAAATGAAACCCCATTAAGAATATCTCCGTTTGTACTAAATTTTACTAGGGTACCGTATGTCGCTTCACTACTTTTTGAAGTATTGCTAGCAGTAACAAATGCTCCTTCAGGTAGAGGCTCTAGCCCCACCATCTCTTCCAAACCTTCTCCCCCAAAAGTTTTCAACCACTGAGAAACTCCATTCGCAGTCATTCTCCAAATAAAATTATCACTTGAGCCTAACGAGTTCCAGCTTTGGGATTCAAGAAATAGTTCACCAGAGAAATTTCCTGCTAATTGAATGCCTTGGTTTTCCATTTCAACTACTCTTACATTGTCCAATTCCGATGAACAGGATACGGTCCTAAACCAAACCCGATTAAAAGAGGAATCTAACTTCAACACAAATAAGTTGTGATTCCCCTTGGATAAAACGAGGTTTTGCCTAAATTCTAATCCCCCGCGAAACACTCCACTAATCAGATAACCACCGTCTTTCAGAATAATACCATTATTTAAATCTAGTGCTTGGGCCTTGAAATGAATCGAATATTGAGGAGCTGAAACATTATCATATTGATTATATTTTGTAAAATTACTTTCCGAGGACGACAACTCCTCTGTAACCAACAAACCGGAAGAGGATGCAGTAATTCCCTTAACCGGATTAGATGGAAGAGAAATTACCTTTTTCGCAGTTAAGGTATAATTCGAATCAACCACTTGAACTGTTCGTCGCAACTCAGTCAAGTTACCGTTTGCATTCACTACTTGATAATTCAAGTCCTGTAAGGAAGACTGACTTTCATCAATCGTACCAGTGACCTGAACCTCATTACTTATGTCAGTACCATCATGAGCTATAAAAGTATAACCAGGTTCCGTATAACTTTCCCCTAAACTAATCTGTATAAATTCACTTCCAACAATATCCAACCTTGGTATTGATAAGTCAGTAATAGTCAGATCATGCTGAATAGATTTTTGGATCACTCCATCTTCAAGAAAAGATAAATTTAAGGAAATAACTCCGGATACATCTATTGGAACCTTACCTGAAAGTTTGAACAATCCATTTTTTACATTTTCCACCTTTAACCAACTTGGCCCTCCCAACAATTCCATGCTTAATGTTGATGCATTATTTGAAGATAAAACCTTGAAATAATCCACATAAGAATTTCCCGAAAAAATTTGTTTACCTGGTGGAGGATAATCCACATCAAAGCTGTCAAATGCATCAACTACGATCGCAGTAATTTCAATTTCTGAAGTACTGGTTCCATCAGTAACTTCAACGCGAAAAGAATCCTGAACACCGGATGAATACGATATATATTTAATTGTTGGACTTTTTACACGATTACCAAGAACTGTCGCAAATCCAAAGGAAGGTTGATAATTATAAGAAAGACTCCAACTTAATTCATCTCCCTCACGGTCTGTGGCGAAAAGCTTGGCTGAATCGGCAGGGGATGCGTTTCCTTTTTTATCAAACCGAATGGTAGTTCTTGCACCAGGACTAATCACCGGTCTCAAGTTTCTACCGTCGACAATTAATTCACTATTAGTGACAGAGAACCGTCCCGTTTTATCGGTAACCACAAAAGCAAGTTGATAATAATCTCCGCTACTTTGGCTCGGTGGAACACCTGTTAAACGAGCTGTTCCTCTAGAAGAATTATGATCTATCAATTTCAGCCACGAGTTCCCACCTGATGGTAAGCCTAAAACTCTTATTGTCCTAGAACTATTATCAGGATCATAAGTGGAAATGTTAAGATTAAAATTCGCACCTTCCTTAGCAACCAAAACAGAACTTGGAGAGGGTAAAAATACAGGGATATCAGGGACAGGTCTAACTTTTATCCGAACAGGTAAAATTGAAGTCCGGTGTCCATCATAAACCTTCAAGTTCACAACATCCAACCCATAAAAGTTTAAGGCCGGATAATAGGAAAAATGGCTCGGTCGTTCCCCTATCCCACTAGCGTTGGCCTCCGCTCCATTCGAAGAACTATGCTCAAATGACCATGAAAGCGGTACTGCTGAAGGTAATGTAGGATCAGGGTCAAATGCCATGTAATCAGTTGGTTCCGACCATCCCCTAATTCCATTCAATGTGCTGTCCTCATCAATGTAAACTATGAGTTCACTTATTTGAACTCCCTCACTCACCGATTCGAAAACTGGAGGATAATTATCAACTTCTATCTGAAGTTGAAAAGTTTGATTCGCATCCGTTTGATTAGAATCAGTTAAGTGAAAAGAAATTGTGTAATTTCCCTCATCTGCAACTGAAGCTAACCCATAAAGCTTTCCCGTACCATTTCCCTCGTCTTCAAAAGTCAACCACTCAGGTAAAACAGTAGAAACATTCAAATCAAGAGAGTGCCATGAATAATTCCAGTCTGCATCAAATGTTTTTATATCATAAACATAGGATGATTCATCATTCCATCTATATGTACCATTCCTATCAGTTGTCGGCGTGGATTTAAAAACCGGGGGATCATTCACAGGTGTAACTTCAACGTAAACAATAATCGTATCCGATTTTGAGGCAGAGTTCTGTATCCCACCAAGATCAGTTACCTTAACTATAAAGGAATCGACTCCTGAAAAATTACCATCTGGTACATAGCTTAATGTCGTCGGACTTGCTCCAGTACCTGAAACAGTTGCGCTACCAAAAGATGGTTGAGAATAAACACCCCATATCAGACCTGTAGAAGCAGTCTCATTATCATCTGCAGTTAGATCGGGAGCGTTCCAACTACTATGGTCATCCTCAATCATTGGCACAGTTACGGAATCTGATCCACTATTTATTTCGGGGGGATAATTCAGAACAATTACATCAATAATCAAACTCGAACTTACTTCTAAATTTGTAGAATCAGTTACACTCAGTGTGAAAGTATTATTCCCCTCATTACTGACATCTGGAACGCCCGTAAGTAAAATTTTCCCACTGGTATAATCTACTGATAGCAGAGTGAGCCATGAAGATTGAGAATCCAAAACAACATTTGAACCGCTTAATCCATCTGCATCAAAAAAAACAATCTCAAATTCGAAAAGTTCATTATCAATCGTTTGTTGAGTTTTTCCAAAAGGTCTAAACACTGGTGGGTCATCGACATTTTGAACTTCAAGATAAATGGTGATGCTATCGGTATCAATTCCATCACTTACCTGGATCGTAAAGAAATCAGTACCAGAAAAGTTTCCATCGGGCATGTAATTGAGAACGGGGGGAAGGTAACCAAAACCAGATGCATTTAAATCACCATTTGGTGGCGGAGTTAAAACGGACCACTCCAGAAATTGCCCATCTTCATCAGTAGCTGAGATCAGGTTACTTCCATCCCACAAAAGATCTTCTGTGTGAATGAATGTGATTTCACTTCCCTGAGCAATGACTGGATTATTATTTTCCTCAAGCACTGAAAGATTAAAGGTCTGAGTTGAAAAAAGGTTGGTTTCATCACGCACCTCAATGAGAATAAGATTTGAAGCGATGTCATACTGATCCGGTGTTCCCCATAACCGGGCAGTTCCATTATTATTGTCAGTAAAATTTAACCAGGATAGCAAATCAACACGGTTGATAATAGAAAGATTCGCATCTGCATCAGCGTCATATCCTGTGATATTATAATCAAACATATAATCCTTTACTGCAATCCCAGAGGTCAAACTAGTAAAGACGGGAACATCCGGTTGTGCTAAAACATTTATATTAATTGTGATTGTATCCGACGCGTTTACATCGCCCGAATCGAAAACCATTAAATCAAAAGAATCAGTACCGGTAAAATTTCCATCCGGTGTATAAATGAATGAGCTTGGCGTATTACCTGTTCCAGATACAGAAGCAGTACCTCTCAAAGGTGGTTTTGAAATAGACCAAGTTAAAACTCCCAATATTGAATCCTGTTCGATTGCAGTCAAATCCCATGAGTTCCAGTCAGAGATAAACAAATCCTCATCTACACTTGCTGAAATGCTTGCCCCTTCTGTTATTACAGGTGGGTAATTATTTGGTATGACTATGAGGGTAAAAGCCTGACTGTCCTGCAATCCTTGATGATCTTGAACTCGGGTAACAATTTGCCTCGGACCATTTTCCTCATAATCGGACCATGACGGAACGCCGGATAATGTGCTCGTATTCGTATCGAAACTTAGCCATGCGGGCAAGTTTTCAAATGTAATGCTTATTGATTCATTTATATCAGGATCACTCAGCTCAGGATCAGTTACTTCAATCGTGTAACTAAACAAAACCCCTTCGTTCGCAGATGTAGGTGAATCAGGTGGAACCGATTTAATCATTGGTGCGTCATTGACCGGATTTATGGTAATATTGAAAACCAAAACAGCAGACTTGTTGGCTTCGCCTCCAGGATTAGTAACATTTTCATCCAACTTTATGGAAAAAGTATCGGTACCATTAAAATTTTCGACAGGAGTGTATTTTACGCTTTCATTGGTATCCGCTGCACTAATGTTGGTGTCAAGTATTCCACTTAAAGGTGAAATTAAATGATTTAAAATAAGAGAATGCCCGTCAGAATCATTATAATCGAGCTGTGGGACAGCAGCAAACCAAGTGTCCTCGTCAAAATCCTCATCCAAAGTTATATCAATTGTGTGTCTACTTGAGTTACCATCCACGAAAATTTGCGGAGCTTCATTCCGTTGCAATACCCTGAGCGTAAAGAGTTTTGAATTGGATAATAACGAATCTGAAACAGTCAAAGTAAAATTAAAATCAACATATAAATCATTCCCAATCGGATCTGGAACACCAGTGATATTGTGCCCCACGATTGAAAGCCCAGGAGGCAGGTTAGTGCCTGAAAGAATCAGGGTGTCATTCTCGTCGTCCAAAAATTGTATTGTTTGGTTATAATCGTCCCCGACCATTGCAAGCGAAAGGGTTTGATGTTGAAAAACAGGAGCGTCATTAACCTCAGTCACGGAAATATTAAAATCATGAGAAACTTCCAATGAATCATTACCAAGGTACACCGTAAATGCTACATCCCCACTAAAATTACCATCGGGAGTGAAGTCAAACTCACCTGTTGATGAATTCACACTGGCATTTCCATCAACTGGCTTCGCCAACCGCCAGGTTAAATTTGAATCATATGGATGAGAACCGTTGAAATCATAGACAAAATTTCCGCTGTCTTCCATGATCACAAAGTTTGAAGAAGTATTGTGGTCCATTATGGCTGGAAGGTTTGGTAAATTTTTCATATTCCATCCATCATTATAAAATGCTAACGCTCCGCCGCCTGCATCTTCAAAAATACTGCCCCCCGGAATCCCGACTACCGCTATTCCCTCCTTCAATATAATCGACAGATGGCTTTGATCTGTCGAATTTGCATCGGCCAAGTTTAAACGGGAAATTAGAGAGGAGGTCGATCCATTATCCTCAATCCTGTATAAATAAAGAAATCCTTGCTCATGGGCTGGGGCAGAAACTCCAAGTATATCTTCATAAATTACCAAATCAGATGAAAAATATTGATTGGATGTATTTCCTTCTGGAATTATCTGAGAGACTTCGTTCCAGCTATTGCCATCATTTTCAAAAATATAGACAACACCAGCATTGGTAATGTTCTCATCCACATCTCTTTGCCTAGCTCCAACAAATGCTAAATTGCCTTTAAGGGCAACAGAGTAACCAAATTCATCACCTGAAGACAAATCGGATGGTACTATCTTTGCAACCTGAGTCCAGTTAGTTTCGTTTTTTTCAAAAATATAAACTGCCCCGGAATTTTCACCGTTCGCATCTGCTTTGGGTGCTCCGACTAGTAGCGTGGTATCATCCAGCACCAGGTCGTAACCGAACCTATCCTCACTCGTATTATCATCTGAAGTAAAAGTGGAGGCAAAGTTCCATGAAGATCCGTTATTTTCGAAAACACTTACCTTACCACTCTTACTATTATTTGCCTCAAGAGAGGTCACGGCTAAGTGTACACCTGAACTTGCCAATTCCCACCCAAAGTTATCCCCAGTTACAGGAATATTATTTAAGTTAATTGCTTCTTGCAAAAAATTGTAAGTACCACCTAGCTGTCTCTTGAATAGATAAACGGAACCAGCAAACGAAGAAGAATCTGGCGAACTTACCGCTAGCATGTCTCCCGAAGTAGAAATGGCATCCCCGAACTGCCCTTCACTTTGAGGATCAGGGTTATCAATCTCTTGGACTTGGGTTAGCGATCCATTGGCTTCAATATCAAATATGTAAACTTTACCATCAAGGCCATTTTCTCCCGGAGCTCCTATAATCGTTTGATTCCAATCATTTATGGCAATTGATTTACCAAACTTTGCTTCCAATGATTTATTTTGTGGATAAAAGGAGGTCGAATCAGAAGTTAATACACTTATTTGCCCCACAGAAGAATTATCTTCCGGATTAAAATAGTATAAAGTTCTAGAACTATTGAGGTCTGGTGAAAATAATAAATATTCAGAATTCCCTTGGGCTCCATTATACCAAACATCATGCTTCGAATAAACGGACTGATTGTTTTCTCCAATCGAAAACTGTGTACCTGGAGTCAGGTTATAAAAGATGTAATAATTATTTTCATAAAAAGAAAAATTAGGAAATGGTTCACTAACCAGTCCATTACCAGTAACCAAAAAAGCACTTCCATTCCAATCAACAGTATAAACTTGTGTACTGTTACCATCTTGGTTGTGGGAAAATAAATAAAAAGTTGAAAAAAATAAGGCACCCAAAAAGGATGCCATCTGCCTAATACACAGAAGCTTACTATATTCTATTAAGCCGAAAAGGTGGTTTAGGACTGCCACAAAGATAACTTCCTAAAAAACAGGGCAATTTGCAAAGCTTTTAGGGTTAATTTTCCCTTTTCTGTAAAATAAATTGGAATACAATAAAAACGGAATAACAACTATGCCCCTAATTCTTTAAGAGAAATAACCAACAAACAACTACCTCCAATACCAGCAGCTTTTTAATACTGGTGACATTTTAATAGTTCAAACACATTTAGAATGCTAGCTAACTTAAAAAAAGTTAAGGCTAACAAAATCTCACACACATAGAACAAAGAATTGATAAACTCTAAACTATTTTAAGTAAAAAGCTTTTAAAAGGTAGAATTTGAGAACCTATACAATACCAACTGCAAATTTATCTACAGGATATTCCGCTGAAAGCTTATCTAGTAAAAATGGGGTTGGATAAAAATTTTGTAAGATAGAAAATGTTTCACCATTTTTGTACATTCGCACCTCTTCTACATTGATCTCAGGTGTCTTAGGCGGAGCATAAAGAATATCATCATGAGACGCATTCAATCTTGAGTTGAACAAATCAGGAGTCAGGCTACCTCCTAAATG
>JABGWZ010000203.1 GCA_018675995.1 Opitutia bacterium
AGTAGGAGCAGAACTTAAATACAGTCAATTATCGGATAATGCTGGTGCTTATTATGATTACAGTAAAATCAGTGCAAAGCTTTCCCATGAAATTAAAGGCGAGAAATGGAAATCAGTCACGGAATTAGGTTGGGCAAATTATTTATATGATATCAGACCCGTTTCCCCAGGTGCTCAATTTGAAAAACAGAGTTACGGAGTTGATTTACTTGTCACTCGCAAAATATCATCTGACTGGGAAACTTATTTCAAGTGGCGGTATGAGGAAGATCAATCGAATGCAAGAGATTATGAATATTACACCAACTTTTGGGCATTGGGTGTAAAATGGGAAAACTAGGTAAATTGAAATCAGCAAACAACCAATCATTGATGTGTGCAAAAAAGTCCAAACATGGACGGCTTATCATTGGAGCAATCTTATTTCTATTTGGATTGCTTACTTTTGTCCTCCAGTATTTCGCTCTCAATCAATTCTATAACCTGGCAATCGAACGAACCGCGAAGGTCCTTTTGCCGGAAATTAAAAACCTCTTTGACGATATAGAAAAGGAACTCCTCGAGGAAAACCTTGATTATATTAATCTTGGCCTAGATCAATTGGTTTACGACGATATAGAGGGGCTTAGAATCCTAGCCATTAGATCCCTTGAAATTTCCGACATCCGAGGGGTATATGCTTATGATAGCAAAGGTAAACTCCTTGATTTGCCAACCAACATTGAGAAAGAAAAAAGGAGGTTTTTCTCTTTGGAAAAAGTGGTATATGCTGGAAAAATAACGAATTTCCAGAGTGATGCACTCTCCATTGTTTTCCCTATGGGCGAACAGGCTGAAGTGGGGTTCCTCGAACTAATCGTTGATCCGAAACCGGACATTATCCCCGAACGAAATGCAATCAAATCACAGGTAATAAAACAAGGCCTGATCGTTTTTATCTTTGGCTCTATTCTTTTGCTTTTTGTCTTCAGTCTATTTTTTAAACGATTACAAAAAGCTGAAGTACAACTGCTCGCCAAAGCCGAGGATCTAAAGCATAGCAACCAAAGGCTTGTCATGGCCTGTAAAACTGCTGGACTGGGTGCAATCACTGCCCACTTAATGCATGCAATTAAAAGTCCGCTCATGGGACTTAAAAATTTAGAATTAGGCGGAGATAAATCCGACTCAAAACTAGCCGAGCAGGCATTGCAATCAACCACAAAACAGATTGAAAGCATGGTTCATGAGACAATGAACTGCCTTAAAGAATATGAATTGGATGAGGAAAGCTATTCTTTTGAAGCCCATGAACTACTTTGTATGACTGCAAAAAAATTTAATCAGAAAGGAAAGGGTGATTGTGTAAGCATAATCTCAAGCCAATGGGACAAGATTAACATTAACAATTTACAAGCTAATCTTCTTCTTCCGATTCTACAAAACCTGGTCCAGAATGCATTGGAATCTGGTAGTAAGACAAAGGTATTCCTGCAGCTTGAAAAAGTGGCAGGCAGAATCGCATTTCTAGTTGCCGATAATGGACCGGGTATCCCCATGCAAGTTAAGGAAGATTTATTCTCCCCCACTCGAAGTGTTAAGGAACATGGAAGCGGGCTCGGGTTGGCAATCTGTAAGGAACTGGCAGGGCAAATGAATGGGCAAATCCTTCTTCGATCAAGCACTGCTAAAGGATCCACCTTCTGTGTGGAAATTCAACCAGCAGAAGACCTGTTATAAATTTGTATTATTTAGCCAAATTATGCTAATCTTGATTGTGTCTTATTTCTTTCCTTTTTACTGCCATACCAGGTTTTTCATTACCGCACTCATGGCAACGGCACTTGCTTACATGGGAGTTGCAAACCCAATCGCTAATTGGTCAACTCCTTACTCAACGGGGGGGACCATTTTCTCATCCCCAACCATTGCCTCGGACGGGACAATTTATATTGGATCGAATGATAACAAACTTCACGCGATCAATTCGGATGGATCTTCCAAGTGGATTTTTACGACCGGGGACTGGGTTGATTCCACTCCTGCAATCGGGGCAGATGGAACCGTTTACTTTGGCTCCTGGGATAATCAACTCTATGCAGTCAATCCAACGGACGGTTCTAAGTTATGGGACTTTAATACAAGTAGTAGCATTATTGCATCACCGGCGATTGGGGTAGACGGTAGGGTTTACTTTGGGTCCAAAGACGAATTTTTCTACGCTTTGGAATCAAATGGTTCGCTGGCATGGGAAACTTATGTAGGAAATGCGATTACTTCCTCAGCTGCGATCGGACAGGACGGAACCATATATTTCGGGGATGAAAACGGAACCTTTCACGCCCTTAATCAGGATGGAACTACGAAATGGACATACGAAGTGGATGATGTGACGGATACAAACAAATCAATTCTTTCATCTCCCGCCATTGATCTGTCAGGAAACCTATACTTCGGAAGTGGCAACGGATATTGTTATTCCATTGCGGACGGAGTCAGTGCAGCCTCATTGAACTGGAAGGTCGGAACCAATGACCGTGTGGATGCATCTCCTGTTCTTGGTCAAAACAATGAGGTGTTTTTTGTTTCCCGCGACGGATACCTGCGTTCTGTTGATACCAGTACAGGAATTACCAACTGGGAAGGATTCACTGGAGATGTTTTTTACAGTTCTCCGGTAGTCGATGCCAACGGCAGGGTTTATGTAATTGGATACACCGGGTTCGGTGAAAATCATCTTTTCGCATACAATAACGATGGTAGTAAAGCATGGGACACAAACAATTCATCCTCCCCACTTACCATTGGTGGACTGGTAGATTCATCCCTTGCCCTCGACTCAAATGGTAATCTTTTCTTTGGCTGTTTTGACCAGCAGGTTTATTCAGTAAATGTCGGGAGTGGGATTGCGGATAATGCATGGCCACAATTCCGACGAGATGGATTCCGCTCAGGAGCATGGCCAAGTTATTCTATCAGTGTAACAATGAACCCTGCTGGAGCCGGTGAAGTTAATGGAACGGGAATCTACAATCAGGGTGCCACTGCAACGCTAAACATAATTCCCAACTCCAACGATGGATACAGCTTTGGATATTGGAATGGTGATCAACAAGGTTCAGATAATCCACTCACCATTGAAGTTAACTCAAATATAAACCTAACTGCTAATTTTGGCTTAAATAACTATACATTGTCCGTAATCTCAACAACCGGAGGTACTGCAATTGGTTCTGGTAATATTCAACATGGCACTATGCAAACAATTTCGGCAGCTCCGAACTACGGATATTCATTTACTGGCTGGACCGGTGAAGGGGTAACCAGCCCTTTCTCCTACACAACTACGGTCAACATGACACAAGCTCGCTCTGTAACCGCAAATTTTTCACCAATTCAATATTATGTCACATCGACTGCAGGAATTGGAGGGTCAGTTAACGAAATCAATGGATCATATTCCTATGACGCAAATATTTCAATCGTAGCTACCCCAATCTATGGTTATACTTTTTTAAACTGGACCCAATCCGGAAACGGTATTGCGAATACCTTACTTCCAAACACCATTTTATCAGTGGATAATAATCAGTCTGTTCAGGCAAATTTTACACCTATTAACTATGACCTGAATATAACTAGTTCCACTGGCGGTTCAGTTACCTTATCACCAACGGGCAGTACACAACAATACAATGCTTTAGTATCACTGGTTGCGACTCCTGAAAATGGATATTATTTTACGGGATGGCAGGGTGCTGGAATAAATGATCAAAATTCATCCTCAACCACTATCACAATCTCCGGAGATCATTCAATTCAGGCTAATTTTGCAGAAAATACAGACAACAAGTTACTTTTACACTTAAAGGCAAATCCAGATTTCGCCGCGGCTTCTTTTAATGGGTCTGGACTCTACGACGAAAATGACAGCGTACAGATATCCGCCCATCCTAACCTGGGCTACACCTTTTCGAATTGGACCGGTGGTTCCGTTATTGACGAAAATTCAAGCTCAACAACCATCGTCGTGAACCAAGATTTAAACCTGACCGCACATTTTAATTTAAATCAGCATACACTGAATTTGTCTGCCAATTCCGGAGGTCTAGTAAATGAAGTTAATTCCTCCTACGATTATGGTTCAATCGTATCCCTTAGCGCTACTCCATACAGTGGATATGAATTTACCAGTTGGGATGGTAATGCAACCTTTGAAAATCAGTTTTCCTCTTCTACTCATACCACTATTACCGGCGACTCAAATATTACCGCTCTTTTTACTAAAAAGAAATACACACTTGTTGTTTCCGTAATCGGCAACGGCTCAACCTCGGGTGCCGGAACTTACAGGCACGGTGAAAATATAACTCTTTCAGCACAAGCAGGACAAGGTCATACTTTCGACAAATGGCAAGGGAACGGAATCACTGATTCAGATAACTCCTCGTTTACCATCATGATTTTCCAAGACCTGAATATTACAGCCACTTTCACCGAATCCCCTCCCCAACTAAACGAAACTCTCGAAGTTGTACAATTTGGATCAAGTTGGTATTCGAATGACTGGTTCGGATATTTCTACCAGTCTCCTTCTGGATGGTGTTACCACTTTAACCTTGGTTGGATTTACCCAGAAATTCAAACCGATGGTAGCATGTGGGTATGGTCTGCCCAATTGGAATGGTTATGGATGAATTCAACATCATATGCCACCGGACACGCATGGTCAGCTGAAGACAATGACTGGGTTTATTTTGATTTCCTGCCTGATTCTGGACCCAGAGTTTTTCATTTCAACAATGAGTCCTGGGATACTTTTGATAAAAACAAAATTATTTCTGCAACTGAAAACTTATTCTAAAAATTTCAGTTAGAATCCATAGAACGCCTGCTCTCCAAAGCATTTTTTAAAGTCATCTCGTCCGCAAAAGTAACCCCTCCCCCACTCGGCAAACCAAATCCTATCCGGCTAACCTTTACTTGGTAATTTCCAACAATTTCATCCTGAATATAATTACAGGTAGCCTCGCTTTCCAGGTCATTACCTAGAGCAAGAATCAACTCATTGGTTTGTCCATTCACCACCTTCTCTTTGAGGGTAGAAAAATTTAACTGATCTGGGCCGATTCCACGTAATGGAGACAATTTCCCCTGTAAAACATGATACAAACCACAGTAAGCACTTGACCGTTCGATCGCAAATAAGTCAGGTACGCGCTCAACAACACAAACCGTTTCCGCTTCCCTATCCGTATCAAGGCAAATCGTGCATTCATCACCTTCGGATAAATTACCACAACTTTTACAAGGACCAATCGATGAACCCGCAGACTGCAGATGTTCAACCATCTGACCGAGTTTCTCTTTTTTCTCCACCAACAGGTGAAGTGCAATTCTTTCCGCAGAACGAAAACCCAGTCCAGGTAGACTTTTTAGGGCACGGACCAATTGGTCGTATCCGGGTGTCACAATTCGACAGGTTAAAAAAGTCCGGGCATCTGCATACCACCAGTCAACCCACCCATGGCATCATCACTTTTTTTCTTAGCCTGAGCACTGGCATCCTGGATGGCCTGTAAAATTGCTTCCGATACAAATGCGGCATCCTCTTTAAGAAAATCAGGATCCAGCTGAAAATCCTTAAAATCACCTTGTCCGGAAATCTTTATGGAAACTGCTCCGCCTCCACCTGACACTTCAATTATCTCCTCTGAAAGAAGTGCCTGGGTCTCCTCCATTTTTTGCTGCATCTTCTGTGCCTGCTTCAATAATTTACCTACTCCGACCATAATGTTACGATTTTAAGGGTTAAATATACTCTCTAAGACTGTTTTAAAATATGATTATATCCTTCCTGATACGAGGGGAAATTAGGTTTCCAGTCAATGTCATTCAAAATTTTCTGATTCGAAATTTTTCGGTTAGGCGTTTGACTGGTATCATTTTCCAGGTATTCGGGTTTTGCTAGACACAGTTTAACAGCAAGCCAATCCGTGATCTCTCCACGAGTGGAGGCACGGCCATCTGAAACATTATAAACTCCCCCCTTATTCTGCTCACCCGCCTGCAGGCATTTAAGAATAGCATCCACCGCATCATCCCGGTGGATCAGGTTTAAGATCCGGTCCCTGTTTCCATCATATATTTCACCTTTCTTGATTTTATTTATAAGCACATGCCTGTCCGGACCATAAATCCCGGATAGACGTAGGATATAACTGCGGGTGAAATTATCATTTATGGGAAAACTCATTTTTTCAGCATCCAGCAACACTTGAGCACGCGGGGAACATCCGTCATTCGAAGAAGTTTCATCTATCCATTCTCCATTCCCCTGCGGGTAGACTGAAGTGCTACTTGTAAAAAGATAAGATCCAACGGAACCACTTTTCACCCATTGGATCGCAGAAGACTGGCCATGCAGGTAAGAATCCTGGTACCCCTCAACACTCCTGCTTGACGCACCAACGCAGGTAACCACAAAATCCTGTTCGGGAACAATCTCAGCATGCCATGAATGATCTGCAATCTCGCACTCAACTACCACTCCCACCCCAAGGTTTCTCAAAATTGTAGCTGTTTCTGAATTTCTTGTTAAAGCGGAAACATCCCATTGCATCGCCAAACACTTTTTAGCCAAAGCAGTTCCCAAATAACCACATCCCAGTATTGTAATTTTTCTATTCAAGTTCACTCCTTCTGCCCAAAAATATAATTCAGGTCAAGAATGACTGTCCAGAAGACTTCAGTCTTGAATCTTTTTCATCTCTGAATGAAGATTAACTGATATGCACATAGTATTTATATGTTGGGGAAATATTTGTCGGTCGCCGGCTGCAGAAGCGACTTTTCGAAAGTTACTAAAAGAACGATCATTGGAAGATAAAATCACCTGTGATTCAGCCGGAACAATTGGGCAGCATCATGGGAACCCGCCTGACCCAAGGATGAAAAAAGCTGCTCTGGCAAGGAATATTGCCACCGGGGGGACTGCCAGGATGGCAAATAACGAAGATTTTAAAAACGCCGATCTTTTGCTTACCATGGATCATTTCAACTTTTCTGAACTCTCAAAATTGGTTCCAGAACCTGGGTTGGAATCCAAAATCAAGCCTTTCTGTGATTATATCCGATCTGATGTGGACG
>JABGWZ010000157.1 GCA_018675995.1 Opitutia bacterium
GAACTACATATCCGGTTAGGATCAAATTCGATATTGGAAGTTAAAGATGGGGAACTCCTGATAACAAAGGGAAATATCCTTATTAATAATAAGTCAGGAAGAGAATTAAGTATTACTTCAGAACTATCTACCTTAAAAACAAAAGGTCAATTTACTGGAATTATTGATTGCACCAGTAACGGTGGTTTTAAGTTCATTCCTCTTGAAGGCAAAGGAAAGATAATTCCAGAACACGGTAAAACTAAGGATATTTACCGAGGGAGGTTGACTATGATAATAGGTTCCCCATCACAACTTGGAAGCGCATACGACATTGATCTTTTGCTCCTACTCAAATCAAGCAGATTGATTAATTCCTTTCCTACTCCCCTACCCTCGATGAAAAGAATCTCATTATCAGTCTATGCACAACAACTAAGAATGAAAGGTAAGTATAATGCATTAATTGGGGATGCTCCCACTAATGATAACCTTCAAATGTGGGCTTTTGGGGAAGATGATGCTAAAAAATAAGATTTTCATTCTCTTCGTTCATAAGGGAAAGGTATTGAATAAGATCTCTTTTCGTTCTGTAAATATTCTTTTTATATTTCTATTATCCTTTATTCCTTTCATTCAAGTTCACTCCTTTTCTGTAGGAGAAACAAAAGAGCTTGCTCTTAAAGGAAATATTAACGCACAAATACAACTTGGTGTTTTTTACAATAAAGGATTAGATAAAGATTTCCTAGAAGCCTATTATTGGATGAAAATGGCTGCTAAACAAAATCACCCTATTGCATGCCTGTACTTGGGGCGAGCTCACTTTCGGGGTCAGGGAACAAGTAAAAGTATAGATCTTGCAATCCAATGGTTTTTACTGGCAGCTAACAAGGGAGATAAACTAGCAATGTATGAAATTGGAAAATGCAAAATGATTAAGCATAAACCGATTCATGCCGCAGCCTGGTATAAGCTATCCCATGAATATGGTTATATTAAAGCCTTAGAACCATTTCAGTCTATTTTACAAAAGTTAAATGATTCAGAAACTGAGATTTTTAATAATTTAATTAAAAAATTACAAACTAAGATATTGCTCGAATCAAAAAGTCTTTCACTTCCTAGCCAATTGAATCCGAAACCAATTAGAAAATTAGATCTAAAAAGTGGAGAGATTTATTGGGGTCATGTAATCGATGATGTACCTAATGGGTTTGGGAAGAAAAAATCAAACCATGGCACAACTTATCAGGGAGAATTTAAAAAGGGTTTGGAACATGGATACGGAATTTCATTCGGAATCAACGGAGAAATCACATTTGAAGGAAACTGGATAATGGGTAAACCAGAAGTTACCCACAAAAAAATACGCAGAAATCAATCTAACTTTTAAGCCAATGATGAATGACTGCCATCACACATTGGCCCATTTTCAGAATGTTTACAGTTGCAAAGCGCAACAGTACGAGTTTCCTCGATAACTACTTTCTGCGGGGTAAAGGTTGTTCCCTTATGAGAACCATCGCAAAAGGGTTGGCTTTGTGATTTCCCGCATGAACACCACCAATACTCGCCTGCTTCCAGTTTCATAACTGAAGGCTTTTTCGATGGAACTTCAGGTTTTTCCGCACTCATGAAATTTAATGTGACTCTTCAGAATGTGGCTTATCCAAGACACTACTGACATAAATCTTGGAGGCAATAATTCCTAAAATTAAAACAGCGAACATTAAAACCGGTACAAGAAGTACAGGTAACCTGAATTTGCTATGTCCAAACTTTGGATCGTCAATGAATTCCATAATTTTATTATTTTGAAAAGATATATTTTAAGGTCAACAACATAGAAACTGTGATTCTAATCTTCAACCACCCAGGAATTTTTCCCAGTTAACAGTTGTTGAAGATTTTCTTCCGTTCCAAATTGTGCATGCTCAATTTGTTGAATAAGTGCATCCTCGTAAGTTTCACGCCCATCCAACTGCCTTAAAACGCCAACGGGAGTAGGAAAGGCTGGATAGGTCATTTGAGCTAAAATATTAGCATAGGCTGAATTTGAATTCTTCGGTTGATGAACTAAAAGATCATCTTGTCCAATTCCATCCCCCAATGTCACAACTTCCGGGTCCAATCCATTCAACCGAATTCCTTTATCTCGATTTGCTCCAAAAATCAGTGGTTTGCCTTCCTCTAATGATAAAACCTGATCCTCTTTTACATCTCTGGAGGTTACCGTATCAAAAGTTTTGTTATTAAAGATAACGCAGTTTTGGAAAACTTCCACAAAAGATGTTCCCTTGTGAGCCTGAGCCTGCTTAAAAGTTTCAACCATGTGTTTCATATCTGTATCGGTAGTGCGGGCAACAAAAGTCGCCTCACTACCGAGGGCAAAAAGCAAAGGGTTGATTGGATGATCAACAGAGCCAAGGGGTGTACTTTTTGTCTTCTTTCCCACTTCAGATGTAGGGCTGTACTGCCCCTTTGTTAAACCATAAATTCGATTATTGAACAGGAGAACATTAATGTCCAAATTTCTTCGCAGTAAATGAAGTAAATGGTTGGCACCAATGGACAATCCATCCCCATCTCCTGTGATCATCCAAACCGATAGATCTGGATTCGCGACTTTCACACCGGTTGCAACTGTGGGTGCACGACCATGAATAGTATGAAAACCATAGGTGTTCATGTAGTAGGGAAATCGACTACTGCACCCAATTCCACTCACAACCACGAACTGTTCTCTAGGTATACCTAGCTCAGGTAAGGTTCTTTGCACAGCATTGAGGATCGCATAATCCCCACAACCCGGGCACCAACGTACATCATTAGGGGTTACAAAATCTTTTTTCGTTAAACTACTATCGTCCGTGGTTGTTGTGCTCATTGGATTGATTAATTAGTGGTCAGATCAGCCTAAATACTCAAGGAATTTCTCCCGTAATTCAGAAACTTTAAATGGTTTGCCCTGCAGTTTGCCATAAGAAATGATATCAACTAGGTATTTTGCACGGAGTACCATATTCAATTGGCCAAGGTTTAATTCTGGAACAATTACTTTCTTAAACCGACCTAAAATATCACCTAAATCATTTGGAAGTGGATTCAAATGTCGAAGATGAATACTGCTTACTGAAAAACCTTCATCCCTTAAATTTTTGACTGCGGATGAGATTGCTCCATAAGTGCCTCCCCAACCAATAACCAACAAGTCGCCCTCCTGGTCACCATTAATTTTAATTGGATCAAAAGATTTGGCAATGCCTTCAACCTTCTGAGCTCGCAAGTGACTCATCTCCTCATGGTTATCAGGGTCATAGCTTACTCCTCCATCTTCCCCTTTTTCCAATCCGCCAATCCTGTGCTCCAACCCGACCTGCCCTGGAATAGCTTGTGATCTGGCAAGGGTTACTTGGTCACGCCTGTATATAACATAATCCTCTTCCGGATTGGCAAATGAATTTTCTATCACTGGTAAATCAGCCACATTCGGTACCCGCCAAGGTTCCGCTCCATTTGCAACATATAAATCACTAAGTAAAATAACCGGTGTCATGTAGGTCAGTGCAATTCGAGCTGCTTCTATAGCTACATCGAAGCAATCGGAGGGAGAATGAGCTGCCAATATAGGAAGCGGACAATCTCCGTGCCTTGAATATAATGCCTGCAATAAATCACTTTGCTCGGTTTTAGTGGGAAGTCCGGTACTGGGACCACCCCGTTGTACATTACAGATAATGAGAGGAAGTTCAGTGATGGAAGCCAAACCAATAAATTCACTTTTCAGGCACATTCCGGGACCGCTAGTTGCACAAACTGTAAGGTCACCAGCAAAACTAGCACCCAAGGCAACACCCATTGCTGCAATTTCATCCTCTGCCTGAACACATTTGATGCCAAAATTTTTCAAGTGAGATAAACCTTCCAAAACAGGAGAGGCAGGAGTAATGGGATAACCTGAATACAGCAACTCGCGCTTGGAAAGTTTGGAGGCAGCAACCAGTCCATAAACCAAAGCTTCATTACCTGATATTTTTCGATAAACTCCAGCCTGTACGGGTGCCTTTGAAATTTGATAACGATTTCGAGCAGTCTCCATCGTATCCCCCAAATTGTAACCCGCTTTCAGAACCAAAGAATTTGCATTTGCCAAATCAGGTAATTTTTTTCCCCATTTTTGCTCAAAAAAGTCAAGGGTTGGATCCAGAGGACGCCCATAAACATAATACATAAACCCAAGGGCAAAAAAGTTCTTACACCTAACTTTGTCAGAAGGCTTAAGCGGACTTTCCTTTAATGCCTCTTTGGTTAATCCAGTTAAATCAAGTTCAACA
>JABGWZ010000202.1 GCA_018675995.1 Opitutia bacterium
CGATATCAATTTTAAGAAAAGAGATTTTAGAGGAAATGAAAGATTCTAATCTTGCCGCGGCAGTAAAGACTGATCCAAAGCAAAGTAGTCTGAAAGGATCCTTGGTTGCTGGTTCTGCAATGCAACTAATTGCCAAAGTAAGAGCAAAGAAGAATGCGAGCCAAAGTCTGTCAGACAGTTAATTCTCTTTTTATCAATTATAATTTAATTTAACATGTCCGTTTTTAAGCCTTTTAAGGCATATCGTCCTTCACCAAAGTACGCAAAACAAGTAGCATCAAAGCCATATGATGTTCTTAATTCAAGGGAAGCTAGAATTGAAGCAGAAGGTAATGAAATGAGCTTTCTTCATGTTGTTAAGCCAGAAATTGATCTTCCGGAAGATGTGGATCCGTATTCTCAGGAAGTTTATCTCAAAGGAAAAACAAATTTTAATGATTTAATAACGAAAGGTGTGTTCATTCAAGATGCTACACCTATGTACTATGTCTATCGATTGACCATGGATGGAAGGACTCAAACTGGTTTAGTAGGATGTTGTTTTTTTGAAGAATATTTTGAAGGAATAATAAAAAAGCATGAATTAACTCGTACAGCAAAAGAGAATGACCGGGTTAATCACGTGGAATGCCTAAATGCAAATGCAGAACCAGTTTTCTTTTCCTACAGGGGGAATGATTTGATTAATAATTTGGTCGCTATTGAAGTAGGCAAAGATCCGCTCTACAATTTTTTAACCGATGATGGAGTTCGCCATGAATTATGGTCAGTTGAAAATCCCGACTCACTTCATTCGATTGAAACTGCATTTGAAAATGTACCTTATCTTTATGTTGCTGACGGTCACCACCGAACGGCTGCTGCTGCTCGAATCGGCAAGAAGAGAAAAGATAATAATCAGCAGCATTGTGGCAGCGAGGAATACAATTATTTTCTCGCCGTATTATTTCCAGAAGATCAACTGAAAATCTTTGATTATAATCGTGTGGTTAAAGATTTGAATGGATTGTCTACGAGCGAATTTCTCAGAAAGTTAGAGGATTCTTTCATTGTTTCAAAAATTGAATATAATGATATTCAACCCAATGTTATTCGCGAATTTTCTTTATATATTGATAGTTCATGGTATCGCCTTGTTGCTAAAGATGGTTGCTGGGATAACAACGACCCTGTTGGTGACCTTGATGTAACGATCCTTTCTCAAAAAGTGCTCGATCCGATACTAAATATTATTGATTTAAGAAAAGATGAGCGCATTGATTTTGTCGGAGGAATAAGAGGTATAAAAGAGCTTGAGAGAAGAGTAGACTCCGGAGAGATGAAAGCTGCATTTGCTTTGTTTGCTGTAACCATGGAACAACTCATCAATATAGCGGATGCAGGTGAAATTATGCCTCCGAAGACAACATGGTTTGAGCCTAAGTTACGGAGCGGGCTTTTTGTACATGATTTAGAATAACTGTAAGGGTAATCTAAGTTTTGGTGATACAGGTTTTAAATCTTTAAAGTTAAGTTTCTGGAATGAACCTCTTGATATTGAGTTCATCAACAGGTGGTGGTCACAATATGCGAGCCTATGCTCTTAGGGACTGGTGGAAAGCGAATGGTGGAAAAGCAATGGTTTCCCAACCACTGGAAACAACATTTAAACTCTACAAATATGGTAGTGATTTTTATAATTTTATCCAAAAATACTGTCCAAGGTTTCACTTGTTTTACTTTTTTTTCCTTGAATTTGCTAATCTACACAGAAAAAAAGAATCTATTTTTGGAAGTGCAAAATGGATTCGAGAGATAATTCGTTTTAAACCTGATGTCGTTGTAAGTGTCCATGCACACTTGAATCACGGATATTTTCAAATTCTTAAGCAAAACCTGCCGTCAGAATTTAAATTTGTTATTTATTGCGGTGAGATGTCTGATAGCTTGGGTTTTAGTAGGCACTGGGTGAATTGCGATGCAGATTATTTCTTGGGACCTTTTTCTGAAACATGTGATGCAGCAATAAAGCGTGGAATGCCTGTTGATAAAACTCTCGAGGTGGAACCACTCCTTAGATCTTCTTTTTATAAAGATTTAACTCGGCAGGAAAAAGACGCTATTCTAACCAAATTTGAAATACTACCGACAAAACCAATTCTTCTATTGGGTACAGGAGCAAACGGAGTAAATAAGCATCTTGAAGTTTTATCTTCACTAAGTAAACTTCAGCATAATTTTCAAGTTGTCGCCCTTTGTGGTGAAAATTTAGAAATTTATAATAAAATTTTACTTCAGAAAGATAAATATGATTTTAAGGTTTTGCCATTACAGATAATCGATGACTATGAAATGGCTATTCTTTTAGAATCTTCAAAGTTGTTTTTTACCCGTCCAGGAGCCGGTTCAACTACTGAGGCAGTTGTCAGTGGGACGCCAGTAATTTTCGATATTTCAGGTGGTGTAATGCCACAAGAAAGAAATAATTTAAATTT
Organism: Opitutia bacterium; assembly: GCA_018675995.1. Taxonomy (GTDB): domain Bacteria; phylum Verrucomicrobiota; class Verrucomicrobiia; order Opitutales; family Seribacteraceae; genus Seribacter. The sequence continues at coordinate 2,475 of JABGWZ010000202.1, forward strand.
TTGGTCAAGTAGATCATCTGGATTGATTACGCTTAAGGATCCAATGGATATTTCAAAATACATTTCAAGTTCGATTCCCCGGGTTAAAATTGAATTAGGAAATTCTCCGATTAAGCTTTTAACTCACTTGGAAAATCTTTGTAACTAAACATGAGCTTTTCTGTTCAAAGATTACTCCCTTATGCAACTGCATTAGCGATTGAAGCTTCAAGTTCAGAATTCTGCTCGCGTAACCCAAACGCAAAGCATTTGGGTGTTAAGTTACTTCCAAATCAATTAATATCTCTTGGAGGTAGTGGACTTTGTTTTAAAGATAAAAACCTTATTAAGGCTGTTACTTCTGGTTTTGCTTTCCCCCAAATTTTTGACTTTTTGGCTAATCCCAAGAATGGTTATGAATCAATTGTTACATTACTCAGAATTCAGAAAATACTTACTTCCAAAGGCGATAGTGCTGAAAAACTTGCCATTGGCTTAAGGGCAGGTATTGCGACTACAGCAGCATTTGCTAATTATGATCCGCTCAGCATTGAATTATTAAGTGATTTTGAAAATGTTGTTATTCAATTCAAAGTGGAAGAATATGATCTCTCTCTTTTTCTTTACAGATTAGAAGGGGAATTGTGGAAAGTTAACTCTTTAAATCCAATTGAAAGAACATCTGCCATTCTTAGTTTTAATAGTCCATTGATTGCCTCGCAGGCTATTTCAGGTTTTTTCGATCACTTAACTGGCATAGGGCTTGGTCATGCATCAGTTTCCGGTAATATTCCATTACTTGATAAAATTGGATATATCTCTAGACTAGTTCAAAGAAAGTTACCTTCTATATTGTGAGTTTTAGCCATAAAATTTCAGATGAATATTTTGCTCGTGCTGCAAATGTTATCCCAGGAGGTATTTATGGTCATGTCGCTCCCGTAGCTGGTTTGCCTAGGCATTTCCCTCATTATATAAGAACAGCTGAGGGTTGTAGGTTTGAAGATGTAGACGGAAATCAATGGTTAGATTTTATGTGTGGTTTTGGGACAATCTTACATGGGTATTTGCATCCTGAAATCGAATCTGCAGCATTAGCTCAAAGGCAATTAGGTGCAGTTTTTAATCAACCGAGTCCCGTTATGGTTGAACTTGCAGAATCCTTAACCCAAAAGGTTAACTTTGCAGATTGGGCTTTGTTTGCAAAAAATGGTTCAGACCTTACTACTTGGGCAGTGAGAGTTGCTCGTGAATATTCCGGGAAGCCTTATGTGGTGAAAGCCCGTGGTGCATATCATGGTGTAGATGCCTGGTGTGACCCTGGCTTAGGTGGAAAAATAAAAGAGGATAAATCTAAAGTTTTGGAATTTACTTGGAACGATATTGACGAGTTGAAAAGAGTATTTAGTTCCCATAGGAATCAGATATCCAGTATTATTCTTACGCCTTATCACCATGCTGCATTTTCACCTTCTGTTATGCCATCAGAAACTTTTTGGGCTGATGTGGAAACAGAGTGTCAAAGTAATAACATTATTTTGATTTTGGATGATGTTAGGGTAGGGGGGCGATTAAATGATGGTGGTTCACATAAATATTTTGATTTTACTCCTGATATGGCAGTTTATTCAAAGGGCTTGGGGAATGGTTATGCAATTTCCGCATGCGTTGGAAAAGACTTTCTAAAAGACGCCTCCAAAGAAGTTTTCTTAACTGGTAGTTGTTGGAATGATGCTGTTGCAATGGCAGCTGCAATAAAATCATTAGAGATATCGCACTCCGAAAATGTTGCAGAATCTATTTTAGCCAAGGGAGATTATTTCGTCAAGGGGATGGCTGAAAAAGCTAGTGAAAATGAGCTGCCATTTATTTTAACGGGTCCAACCTCAATGCCTTATCCATGGTTTGAAGGAGATGAAAATTTGTTTCGCATTCAAAAATTCTGTGAAATTGCGGCTGGTAAGGGCTTATATTTTCATCCGCATCACAATTGGTTTATTTCTAATGCACATGGACAAAATGATCTTGATGAAGCAATTGAACTTGCTGGTGAGGCAATGAGAGATCTTGTGAGATTGGAGTCGGTTTAAGTAAATTTCTCAGTAAAAAATCGTATTAGGAACTCTTCGTTTGGTTCAGTTTCTAAAATTGCATCTTCCAGTTTCCAAATAAGGCATTGTAATTCCAAGCACATATTCTTTAATTCTTCTTCGGATGGTTGTTTTTTACTTGTGATGACTGGGATTGTGGCAAAGGCATAGTCACCCATGAGTGAGGCAAAATCTTTATTTGCTAACCTTGCTCGCAAAGAATTTACCATTGAAAACTTGTTCTTCATATCTAATTTTTCAAAATCATGCCAGCAATCGTCACACTGTTTTGCGAGGGAACAAAGTAATTGATTTAACCCTTGGCCTTTCAATGATTTTGTGGAGGAGAGTAAATTTATATTTTCTGGATTAAATGGTGAAAGATTTTCCATCAGGGCAGTTTTTAGTTCATCCACTTGATCAGGATGGATTAAAGTGGCACCGGCAAGTTTTGCACCTCTATCATTGAGGTTAATTATCATTTTATTTCCGGAAATCTTTTGGCAATAATTTGAAGTCTCTTCCCAGTCTGAAAGGAATGGAGTTAAAACAGTATCCTGATAATTACCTGGTATTTTATGAAAATGAGAAGAAAATGTTTGGATATGAGATCGGTTTGTATTTTCGGCATATCTTTGCTCTCCTTGGTTTCCTCCGGCTAAATCCATTCCTACAGTAAGAATTGCAGCAGTATTTAGAAAATCTGCAAATGCCAGTGCGGTTAATCCCGCGTTGTTTACTGCCAGTAA
>JABGWZ010000091.1 GCA_018675995.1 Opitutia bacterium
AAGTAGAAAGAGGAAGCCTAACTAGGTATTATTTATTTCCTTAATTAGTTTTTTGAGTAAATTGGTCTGAAATTCAGCTTCATTTAAATCCCTGTAGTTTGATTTAAAGGCCATTATCTTTTTTTGATAATCTTCTGCAATCGGGCACAACCCACTCCCCAAAACCTGCCCGTTCATTTTCTTACCTTTAAGCGAAGGTTCCATGTATGGGGGCTTCCAGCACGCATAAAACCCATCGCCTCCCATTTCTTTATAACGATCGTAAAAAGATCTCCAGCTTACTCCTTTACTTTCTTCACCCTTATATAATAAACCGAAAGTAAAATAGGCATGCTCGGAGTATTCAGGTATTAGTTGAGTTTCTATCCAATCACATCCATTCACTGCTTGTAAAAAAAGATTTCCTACCTTCTTTCTTCTCTCAACTAATTCATGGATACGTTCAAACTGAGCTAATCCAATGGCAGCGGTTATAGCATTCATGCGATAGTTAAACCCAATCGTGTCAAATCGCTCATAATCTGGATTTTGATAGACTGATGATGCTAAGCTTGTTCTACCTGCCTGTGCAGTCAAACCCTTATAACCAATACCTGCAAATTTACGTGATCTAACTGCAAGATTTTCGTCTGATGTAATAAGCATGCCACCTTCACTTCCTGAAGTCATGTGCTTTGATTTTTCAAAACTATATACACCAATGTGAGAGTGAGTTCCGGCATAACCATTCTTGTATCGAGTCATTAATGTTTCAGCTGAGTCATCGATTACTGTCAGATTATGCTTGGATGCAATTTTCAAAATTGGATCGATATCCACCGGCAGACCATAAAGAGAAACAACGATAATGGCCTTGGTTTTATTGGTTATTTTCTGCTCTATCTTTGTTGCATCAATATTCCAACTCTTAGAACATATGTCCACGAATACAGGAACCGCTCCTAAATGCATCGTGACATAGGAGTCCATCACAACAGTCTTAGAGGGTTGAATCACCTCATCTCCTGGACCCACTCCAGCGGCATATAACGCAGCATGAAGACCAGATGTACCTGAGTTAACTGCTATCGCGTATTTTGAACCGATTCCTTTTGAGAATGCTTCTTCAAGTTTTTGAACCCACGGGAAATTTTTATTTTCAGGAGTTTCAGAATCAAGGGCTCTAAGTGCATACTCGGCTTCGTTACCATTGAATTTTCCAAACTCATTTCTGTAATCACTTTTCATTTAACTTTATATTGATTTATTAACTTGAGCATTTTTCCACTCTTCATTTCGAAAATAATTAATTTTTCTAAAGTCAGGATTTTTTTTAAAAAATTCAGTAATTTGAGTTCTTGAGACATTATTTCCCAATATTCGCACCAAGGTACTTAGAAGCCAATAATCTTCTTCATAATCTAATGTTAAGCGAAGCTTTAAATCATCCTTTTGACCTTCTGGAAGAATGATCATCTTGATGCCACTAACCTTTTCCAGGAATCCCCACATCATCTCCGTATCAGTATCGTAATTGGTTCCCTTGATGGCTTGTTTTACGATACTTTTCGTCAATGAGTACCCCACACTTGCACCTCCCGAAGAACTAGACTCTGTCGGACAAATCACATCATAACCCTTTGTTGCTAATAGATTGAGACTTTCAATCATTTCTGCTCCATCAAAAAATGGATCATCTGCATCTATTGTGTGAAAATGATTAACCTGAAACTCCTCCGCACAATCGTACCAACGTTGTAATTTATTATCCTTCGACCCTCGAAAACAGGAGACATTCAGTTCGTGTGCAATTTTTTCAAGAATATCATCACGTGAATCTTTAGTCGTGCACAAAATTGGGCGGATACCAGAATTTAGAGAACGCTTTATAACATGACTGATAACCGTTTCTTTTCCAAACTCAAGTAGGCACTTATTTGGCAACCTAGAAGAAGTTGTTCGAACCGTTATAAAACCCGTATAGTTGCTTTCAACATTTGCTTTGGTTACTTCACTCATCAGCAAGTAATTTTTTACCTAAAACTTCAGTGGGGTTTCCTTCTAAGACAACCCTTCCATTCTCAAGTTTGTAAATATAGTTACAATTCTTGATGGTAGAGAATCGGTGTGCAATAATTAAGATTGTTCTACTACCCTGTAAAGACTCAACAGCATTCATTACCTCACTTTCTGTCTCATTATCTAAAGCACTGGTAGCTTCGTCTAGAACTAAAACAGATGGATTATTGTAAAGAGCACGGGCCATTCCAATTCTTTGCCTTTGACCACCTGATAAACGAACACCTCGCTCTCCAACAAAAGTATCTAAACCTTTAGGCAAGTCAGAAATAAAATCTGATAATTGAGCTTTATCAATAGCACTTCTTAATTTTTTCTCATCGATAGAATCAGATGATGCTCCGAATGCTATATTTTCTCTTAGACTAGCATCTAGGAGGTAAATAACCTGGGGAACATAACCAACATTTTTTTGCCAAGCTTTAACATTTTTATTGGTTATCTCTTTCCCATCGATTGACAAGGAACCGGATGATGGTTCTATCAAGCCGAGGATACAATCAATTAAAGTACTTTTACCTGCTCCACTTGCCCCAATAAACCCAATCATCTGCCCAGCATCGAAGTCCAAATTAATAGAATCTAAAGCAGTTCTATTATCTTCGTCATAAGAAAAGGAAAGATTTGAAACATTTAGATTTTTTTCTAATTTTATACTATCCGAATATACTTCATGAGTTTGATCTGTTGGAATTCTGGATTGCCCCAATTGACTATGAATCAAGTTAACTGATGGACTACAAAAAACAACAGTTTGAAAGTTCTGAACTAATCTTGAAATAGTAGGAAGAAGTTTGAACGCGGCAGCGGCAAACAGTCCAACAATAGGTACTACTTTTGACTGCTCGCCATCTAAAATCAAAAATACTACAATTCCACATAAAGCAAATACAGCAACGAATTCTAAAAAAATTCTTGGTATACACTGGAGAATGGATTGTTTACGACCAGCGTCTAACGAAACATGCGTATGGTTGATATATTCGTCAACAAAAACCTTCGCATTATTGAAAAGCTTTATGTCCTTTATTCCGCTAAATCCGTGTTGAGCACTTTTAATTCGTTGCCTTTCCATTTCTTGCCTTGCTTCGCCCCAAATTGCTGCTCGTTTTTTCGAAAATATGAATAAAAGAGATCCTATTACGCCAAACATAATCAAAGAAATCAGTGCACCGAATGGTTCAAAAAAAAGTAAAACGGAAACGATAGCCGTTAAAATGAAAATATCATTGAGTATCAAGATGACTGACGATACGAAGCCAACGCAAAACTGCGTGCATTCTGTGATAGTATTACTAATTAATTTTGAAGAGTTTTCCGCAAGATGAAATTCATAAGGCTTAGCTAAATATGAACTAAAGATTCTACCTGAAATCGACTCTTGTAGTGAATAAATAAAACCAGTTTGGCGAGTAGTAAGCCATAAGATATAAATACTTTTAAAAAGATAAAAAGTAACGAATATTAAAACCATATAAATCACGAGCTCCTCCTTTGTTAAAAAAGTAATCGCTGGACATGACTCTGCAATGGCACTCGGAAAAACAAAATCAGTTGATAAGATGAGCGTGATGAACGGAATAACTAAGCCTATTCCGAGTGCTTCAACTATAGAACCAATTAAAGTTATAATAAGTAAAATTAAACCTTGAGTCTTTTGACTAGTATTTAATATTTTCCAAAGCTTAAGTAAACTACTCAACGAAAAATTTTATATTCAATAAAGGTTGTTATAAACTAAAGAAATCAAATGGGTTGATAGTGACTTAAATCGACTATATCATCACCTTTTACATCAACTTTTAATTTTTTACCCACGAGCGATCCGTAAAACTTGACCTCTAGTCCAGTTCCTGGTCTTTTGGGTATGAAATCGTCTTTTTGTATTATGCTTCCTTCATCAATATCTCGAGAATAATAAAGCGACCTTCTAGCATTCTTAATTGCAGAATCTTGAGACCTAAGAAATTCAGACTCGGAATAACTCTCGTTAATCATAGAGTCTGCAAGATCTAGTCTATTCCTCAATCTCGCTAAGTCAGTTTGATCCATTGAATGATAGTGATCATTTCCGGGGAGATTTTTATCATGAGTGAAATGCTTTTCAAAAATTTTCACTCCCAATCCTCTTGAAATTAAGATTTGGTCATCTCCCGCAGATGCGGGCGATATGTGGTCAGAGTATCCAATGGAATATTTTGGACCATATCTTTCTTGAAGAACCTTTATCCTGTGAAGAAAAGCATTTTGGGGCTTTGTCGGATAATTTAAAACACAATGCAATAACACAATTTCATCAGATCCATTCGACAGGATTTCTAAAGCTCTGTCTACTTCATCGAATGCAGAAGCACCTAATGATAGAATAATTGGCTTTTTGTATTCAGAAACAGCCTCAAGTAATATATCATTTGTCAAATCAGCAGAGGCAATTTTCATGAACGGCA
>JABGWZ010000217.1 GCA_018675995.1 Opitutia bacterium
CTGGCGAACGGGGAGAAAAACTGCCCCCCTGCACTTCCAACTCTCCACCAAGGCAGGGTGTAACTCCAAAAAAAGTCTGTAATAATTCAGTGCGACCAGCCCCAACAAGCCCTGCAATCCCAACAATTTCACCCGCACGCACCTCAATTGAGACAGGAACTTCAGGATAGGTGGGAGAAACTACATTCACAGCTTTGAGTACGCAATCTCCTGGCTTGTGAATTTCTCGGTCATAAAATTCACTCAATTCACGACCCACCATTAGGCGAACCATATTGTCATGATTGATTTCATCCTTGGCTAGCTCACCAGCATTCTCACCATCCCGAAATACGGTTACCCGGTCGGAGAGTTCTTTTACTTCACCCAGTCGATGAGAAATATAAATTACGCTAATTCCTTCATCACGCAAACCCTTCACCACTTCGAACAAGGTCTCGGTTTCTTTTTGAGAAAGGCTGCTGGTCGGTTCATCCATGATCAAAACACGGGCATTACAGGAAAGAGCTTTGGCAATCTCAACCAACTGTTGCTTACCAATTGGTAACGATCCTGCAATTGTTTCAGAGGGTAAATTTAGACCGACTCTCTTTAAATGCCGCGTTGCTTCAGCATGTAATTTTTTTTCATCGATAAACCCTTTACTCCCGGGCTCACGGCCTAGAAAAATATTTGATGCTAGGTCAAGATTGGAGGCTAGGTTAAGCTCTTGGTGAATAAGGGCGATACCCAAATCCATGGCCTCCCGAACATTCTTAAAATCAACTTTTTGCCCCTCAATGTGGTAATCACCAGAATCCGCCGGTTGCACACCGGCCAGAATTTTCATCAGGGTACTCTTTCCGGCCCCATTCTCCCCGATCAAAGAGATAACTTCTCCTTTTCCCAAAGTGAGGGATACCCCCTTCAAAGCAAGAACGCCGGGAAAACTTTTCTTTAAGTCTCTGACTTCAAGAAGTAACCCTGAATCTAAGCTCATTTACTGGGATTTCCCAAGTTCAGCCATTTCTTTCTTCTTAGCCCAAAACTCATCGATATTTTCTTGGGTTACCTCGAGAAATGAAACCTCCTGATAGGTGTTTTCTGGTTGAGTACCCTCAGATATCTTTTTCAGCATCTTAATGGATTCATATCCATATTCCCAAGGCTGCTGGCTGATGGTGCCATAGGCATGCCCATCCGTAATTGCCTGGAGAAGAGCATCCTGTTCATCAAAGCCACAAATCTTAATGGATCCCAACTTGTCCGCTTCCTTAATCGCATCAATGCATGAAGGGGAGTTATATGCAAACAGACCGACCATGCATTTCAAGTCCTTGTATTTTGCGATCGTATCCTCGGCGTTACTTTTAGCTCTCGCTTTGTCAAAATTATCCGTACGGGTGTCTAGGATATTGTATTTTGAGCCTTCTGCGGTCAAATTAGTTGCGTCAACTGGATCATAATTCACCTGCTCCAAGCTTTGTTCGGGACGACCCAATAATTCATCGATTACCCCCTGCCTTCTCTGACGTGCGTTCAATTGCTCAAGACGGCCCACAAAAAGCATAACTTCACCACCATCAGGTAGAGCCTTTTTCACCAATCCCCCCAAAGCTCGACCAGCCTTATAGTTATTCGTACCAATAAAGACCAAACGCTTACTCTTAGGAGCGTCCGAGTCATTGGTAATCAGAATAGTATTCTCTGCCACTTCATTTAAAAAGGGAGTTTGATTCTCAGCATCCACCGGGCTTACTGCAATCCCGTCAATACCCTTGGCCAATAAGGTTTCCATCATTCTTTTTTGATCAACTACTCCTTTGGGAGGCATCAGAACCTCACAACTAACTCCGAATTCTTTCTCTGCAATCCTCACACCAGCAGCACACAAATCCCAAAATGGGTCCACTCCGTTAGTCACATAAGCAAAGGAAGCCTGAGAATCGGCACCTTCTTCGCCGGGCTTTTCACCGCAACCGAAAAAAGAGCCAAGAATTGGCACAAATAAAATCGAGAGTATTTTTGAATATATCTTCATAGTAATTTATAATTATTGATTAAATTTTTCACCAAGGTGTACGGCCACCATTCACACAAATTGTCTGTCCGGTTACAAAGGAGGCTTCATCTGAAGAGAAATAAGAAACCGCATTCCCAACATCCTCAGGTGTCCCCCAACGCCCCAGAGGAATCGTTTGTAAATAAGCATCTTTATCTTCCTGAGGATCATCCTCATGACGCTCAGTTGGAATCCAGCCAGGTGCAACAGTATTAACGGTGATTCCATAAGGAGCTAATTCATTCGCCATACTTCGACTCCAGCCAATTTGACCGCCTTTCGCGGCAACATATGCACTAAATTCGGGCACTGAAGAATGAAATACCTCACTTGTAATATTAATAATTCGTCCATGACCCCGTTTTTTCATTCCCGGCAAAACAGCCTGAGTTAAGTGAAAAGGGCTCATAACAAAAAAATCGTACATCTGTCGGTAGAACTCTGCATCATATTCCTCAATTGGTTTTTGAGGCTGATCCGGAGTTGCATTGGGAACTAATACATCTAGCGACCCAAATTTCTCCTCCACCGCCTCCACAAGAGAGGCAATTTGCTCAGGATCAGAAACATCTGCCCGTACGAGCATTGCGTGTATTCCGTCCGCCTTAAGACCATCCAGAGCCTTCTCCGCAGCCTCACGATCATTTAAATAATTAATGACGACTTTAGCTCCGGCATTGCCTAGAGATTTGGCAACCCCATACCCCAAACCACGACTGCTTCCGGTTACTAGGGCTACTTTTTTCGATAAGGAAAAGGACATTTTTAAATTACTAGGGAAATACTCTGAAAATTAAAACAAATTTATGACTCAATAGAATCATTTTTTATATTTCAATACAAGTTGATATTTCAAATTTAATACTTAATCCC